>JBARMS010000191.1:0-7415 GCA_049802575.1 Acidobacteriaceae bacterium
CCGGCTCGCACTGAGCGTCACAACCCATATTCCATCGCTACCCTGCGCTGCCAGCTGGCCGCACACCTGGCCCGCTCCCTGCCCAGATGCCCCTGCTGCCTGCGTGACTTCTTATAACACAGTAGTACTAGAAGCTGTCTCATAAATGGTGGCGGCCCGGGAAAAGTGCATCCCTCAGCGGCTAAAGCCCGCGTCTTGATTGGCCTTTTGCGGCACGACTAAAAGTCGTGCCCCTTCAAAACACCATTTATGAGACCAGTTGGCTCTGTTGACATCCTCGATACGGGCGAGGAGGAGCGAGCGGGAATCGGGTTAACCTGGAGTTGTTCTGGTTTCTTCGCAACGATTGCATGGCAGAGATCGGACTGGTGCGGTTGGCCCGACTGGCTCTCGAGGTGAGCCGGGCGGTTGTGCCTGGGCAGCGGACGAAGTTCAGCAAGCGGCTTTTCACTCAGCCGCAACTGCTGGCCGCGCTCTGCGTGATGCGTTACGAGGACTGGACCTTCCGTGAGACCGAAGTGCGGCTGGGCGAACACGCGGAGCTGCGTTCGGCCCTCGAACTGCGATCGGTTCCCGACTACACCACGCTGTATCGCTTTCTGGTGCGGCTGGATCCGGAAGATGTCGCTCGGGTCATGAACGAGATTGTGCGGCGCATGCCCGGGAGGTGGCGAAGTCCGGCCACGGTAGCCGTGGATGCTACCGGCCTGGCGCAGGCTGCGGTCAGCAGCTATTTCATTCGCAGAGTGGAGCACTTCGGCGAAAAGCAGCGCAGCTGGAAGCACTGGCTGAAATGGCTGGCCGTGGTCGATGTGGAGCGGCAGCTGATCCTGGCGCAAAGCGCCCGGCAGGCCCCCTGGAACGACTGCGCCACATTGTCCTCTCTGGTTGGGCAGGCCCATCAACACACGCCCATCGGCTGTGTGCTGGCCGATGCCGAATTCGATTCCGAGCGCAACCATACCTTCTGTCGCCAGCAGCTCGGGGCCAACAGCGTGATCCCGGCCAAACGTTTCACCAGTCGCCGCGCCACCGGCGTGCGCGGTCAGATGCGGGAAAACTTCCCGCGAGAACTGTATGGCCGCCGGTCTCTGATCGAGAGTGTCTTCTCGGCAGTGAAACGCAAACTCTCCTGCCGTGCTCCTGGCAGAACCATTCATACTCAATCCCGGCAGGCGCTCCCGCTTGGCCTGACCTTCAATCTCTACCGCCTCTGGCTGCCCGCCGGATCGAAGCCCACACCGAGCATGTCAACAGAGCCAGCGTGTTCTAGGCGGAAGATCATATAGCAGAGAGACCTACCGCGCAGACGAGGTCTGTGCGATGCCCTGGACTCGGTCGCTGCGTATGCAGCGCGAGCTGGATTCAATCCATGCGGAGGTCGACATCCGCTCGTGCCGCGCCTTGCAGTTCATCCAAACCGACCAGAAGCGCGCTTCAGCAGCGGCATGTCTGCGCGATCCTGAGTACGATCATTAAAATAAGAAAGGTGATGATGGATACCGGCGCGAAGTCGCTGAAGTTCTATGCTCAATCAAAAAAAGATCGCGATCGTATTGCCCGCTTACAATGCGGCGCGGACGCTGAAGCGCACGATCGACGCAATTCCGCGAGAGATCGTCGACGACGTGATCCTGACGGACGATGCCAGCTCCGACAATACAGCGAGCCTGGCGCGGCAACTGGGGATCGCGACCATCGAACACGAAGCGAATCTCGGCTACGGTGGCAATCAGAAGACCTGCTATAGAACTGCGCTGGAACGCGGAGCGGACGTGGTGGTGATGCTGCACCCCGACTACCAGTACACGCCCCGTCTTGTTCCAGCGATGGCCTCGATGATCACTTCAGGCGAGTACGACTGCGTATTGGGCTCGCGTATTTTGGGAGGCGGCGCGCTGCGAGGTGGTATGCCGCGGTACAAATACATTTCGAATCGAGTGCTGACGCTCGCGCAAAATTTGCTGATGAGCCAGAAGATGTCTGAGTATCACACCGGCTATCGTGGCTGGAGCCGAACGGTGCTGGAGCGGCTGCCACTCTTGCGCTGTTCGGACGATTTTGTGTTTGACAATCAGATGCTGGTGCAGGCGATCCATTTCGGTTTCCGCATCGGCGAGATTTCCTGTCCGACGAAATACTTTTCCGAAGCGTCATCGATTAACTTCCAGCGCTCCGTGATCTATGGCCTGGGGGTGATGCGTACGGCGGCGGAGTATCGGCTGAAGAAGTGGAATCTGGCGAATCCCGCAATTTTGGCAGACTCGCCGGAGTACCGGCTGGGGGCCCAGCCGCAATTCGGCGGAGGGTCGCCTCTTTCTCTCTGAGCGACCGGAAGGCCACTTGCCTGCGACTAAGAAACACAGCGTCACGAGGGCTGCGTTATGGGCAGGGTGATCGACTTTCGAGGGTCACCGCTTTCGCGCTTCTGCGGGAGATGGTTGCTCGATCCTCTCTCGGTCTCGCGGAACAAAGTGGCGAAGCACGCGCTGGGCGAGGAGGGACTGAAGAAGCTCTGGGCGTGCGGCTCGATGCAGGAGCGCGCGGAATGTCTGGCTGCAGATCCGCATTTGGCGGAGCGCTACGGCACGCTTCGCCGTTCAGAGAGCGACAGCCACCTCGCGGTGACGCAGCAGACGATCACGTTTAACTGGCCGAGGGCCGGAACGCCGGAGGGCAAGACGACAGTTTTCCACGTGCTGCGGGTGTCAGAGGAAGGCCGGAACGTGATCGTCCATACAGTCAATGGGGCCGAACGTGGGAACCAGCCGATCTGCTACGTGTTCCGCTTCAGCAAGCAATGGCTGCTGGTGAGTGAACGATACACGGGCCGTGTGGCGCTGTACTTTCCCCGCTCTTCTGTATTTCGGTACTACCCGGCGAATTGACGGCTTCCTCGGCACTCGAACCCGAGGTGTCATTTGCCTATCCCTTGACCCGGGTCTCTCCCGCTGTGCTGTCTGTCGGGCCTACCACTGCACGCCGGGATAGAGACTGGGCAGACGGTCGACGCGAAATTGATTGGCTTTCGCGGTCGATCCCTGCCAGATCACCTGGGAAGCGGTGGGGTCGAGTTCCTGCACGATGGAGCCCGGAAGGGGCGCGCAGAAGTCGATGTGGAGATCGCCGTTGGCGAGTTGCTCCGTCTCGCCGCCGAAGAAGCTGAAGAAGCTGGGCGGCGGGACATAGTGCGTCACGAGCGTGGCCGTCATGTTGTTTTCGTTCAGCTCAAATACATCCATGGCTGAATAGCATTGCGGCGTGGTGGGAGCATCAGGCTTGCAGAGAATCTGGCCGGTGGGGGGCGGAAAGCTGCGGTCGTTTCCGTTATCCATGATGCCGAGTCTGAAGATGCCAGTGGTATTGGGGGTAAACCAGGACAGGCCGTGCTGGGCGTAAAACCAGTCGGTGGGATCGGTGCCGCCGATGAGCTTGAAATCCCCGCCTTCGCCGAGATGCCACAGGACCTTGCCGGTTCCCTGGCCATCGTTGAAGTCGATTTTGATGACCCAGTTCTGATGGCGCATGGAAAGCAGCAGGTTGTGATCGTCGGCGGAGTAGAGCAGATCGTTGGAGTGGGTCCAGTCAGGGAAATTCATGGGTCGGCGATTGATATCGAGATGGTCGAAGCTGCTCCACACCCAGTCGGGATTCATATTCTGATCGACGTCGACGAGGACATCGCCGAGCACGCCGACGCTGCCCGATTCGCCGGAGAGGTTGCTGAGGGTTTTGGGATACGCCGCGAGCAGGACCCAGTGACCGTTAGGCAACGGAAGGACCCAGTGATGGAAACTCTTGAGGTTATAGGCGCTGCCGTCGGAATCTTTGAACCCATTGGCGGCGAGCGCCTTTTTCAGTGTGTCCATGCTGATTTCGCGGATCGTGTTGCCGGCCAGATCGGCTTCCCGCACGACGTTGATGGTGTTGGGCTCGGTTCCGGCAGCATTGGCCGTGAGGGACGAGAGGTAGCTGATCGTCATCAGCATGTTGCCGTCGGGCAGAAGCTGGATGCCCTGGATGGTATCAAGCGTGGAGCCTTCGTAGGTGTAGGTCCAAAGCACATTGCCCTTCAGATCGGTAGCGAAGGCCTCGGTGAGCGTGTCGGGCAGGATGGTGTTCCACATCTCTATCCCCGGTGACGGATTGCCGGAGGTGGTGATTTGGATAGGGCTGGTCGTCGGCGGCGTGCCGGTCTTCAGCGGCAGGCCCGAGCCGAAGGTATCGTGGTCGACGTCGGTGAAGGTGGCGCCGTCGTCGAGGACGACCCTTCCCTGCATGTGATAGAGCGTTTGGCCGAGCATGCCGGCCACTTCGATGGTGACTGTGCCGCCATAGGGAGTGGGCGTGGCGACCTGCCACGTATTGCGGCCGTAGTCCGTGGTGGGGCCGAAGCGAACAGAAACTTTGCCGGGAATGGGCAGATAGATGGAATAGGTGTCGACCTGGGGATTGCTCGTGGGATAGATGACGCCGTAATTGATGACGGAGGCAACGGCGATCGCATAGTTCTTTTGTGGGGACGAAGCGAGAGCCGCAGTGATGCGGAAATTGGCGCTTTGCCCGAGGGAGGCGGGGGCGGTGTAGCTGCCGGAAGAATCGATTGTGCCCAGGGAGGCGCTGCCGCCGGCAACATTATCGACCATCCATTGGAGCGTGCCGCCGCTGCTGCTGGACGCGGTAAAGCGAACCGTTTGCCCAGGCGCAAGGGCAACGTATTGAGGGGCGATGTGAACGGAGCCGACGTTGACGGCAACCGGCGGAGGCTGGGTTGGAGGTGTTGAGGTGGGAGCTTCAGTTCCCTGGGTGACACCGCATCCCGTGAGGGCCAGAGCGGCGAGGAGAGGGAACGCGAGCGACGCGGCACGCGCGCGTGGATTCTTCACGGAAGCACTCCGGCTAATGCGGTCGTCAGGCGGCGGGAGCTGGTGGGGCGCGCCGACTGGCAAATCGAAGATGCGGTGCAGATTCCCGTCCGGATAGCGGAGATCGCGGTTACGGTCGCCGGGCAAGAGCGCGGAGCGCCGGCATCCGGGCAGGCCGGCGCTCGCGTGTGGGTTCAAACGATCGGGTTCAGAAGCGAATGCCTATGGTGACGGGAATGAGGCCTTCGGTCCCTTCCCCCTCTGTGGTTTTGTTGGGACGGGGGGAGTCGACAAAAACGTAGCGCGCCTCAACGAAGAGCTTGCCGTTGCTGTCCTGGCCGAAGGCCTTCCAGTAAAAGCCCAGACCGGCATCGGCTGCGAGTTGATTGCTGCTGAAGGAAGCAACGGTGACCGGCTCGGTGACGTAGTAGCAGAAGTAGTAGCACTCTTCACCCTGTTCAAGGTCGGTGAAGTTGGTGACCTTGCGGCTGAAGCCGGCGCCGCCGGTGATGTAGGCTCCATTTGTGCGGTGGTTGTAGTAGTAATAGACGGGATCGAAGAGGAAGAGGTGGGAGTTGATGTTGCCACCCTCCACCCCGGCATTGGCCAGTGTCGAGCCGGGAATCTTCATGCGGTCGAACTGATACTCAAAGAGAATGCCGACCTTCTTCGAGAAATTCCAGCCGCCACCCACGTCGAAGTTGTAGCCCCAGGTCTCAAAGCCATGCGTGTCGTTGCCGACGGGGGCGCTGAAGCCGCCGCCGCCCACGAAGGCGATGCGACTCACTTTGCTCTCGTAGCCGGGATACTGTGGCGATCTCTGATTCCCGTACTGAGGGGAGGCGAGGGCCTTCGGAGCCGGCTCAGCACCGGGTGTTCCGCCGAGGAAGGCCGCCGGGCTGAGCAGCGCCTGCAGGTTGGAGGTGGAGTAAGTCTCCGAAGCCGAAGTACTGTCGGAGGCTGTGGCTGTCTGCGCTGCCGCGCTCAGCGAAAAGCCAATGGCAAGAGCAGAAGCAGCAATCAAAGCGCACCGCATCAGCGGGCGGGGACGATCACAGTTCGCAACCATTTGAGAACCCCTTTAAAGGTTTTGGCTGAAATGATGAAACCGATGGGAGACGGGCTGAGGCCTGTCTCCGCAAGTATTGGACACGCAAAATTGCCCTAAGTTGCACCGTACGATGCATTTTGACGCATATTGGCTGCAGAAGGACCCATCGCAGGAACCCATGGTACTCCGAAAAGTGAGGCACAGCGCGCCATCAGAAGGGAACGGCGCGGCCCTGGCCGCGCCGGTTGGCAGGGCAATCGGTTAGCCCTGAATGTCGAACTGCTCCGGCGGAAGAGCGGGGTCACTTTTCACGATGATGGTCTTCTCGATCATCTCTTCGAGCTCGTTCAGCCATTTTGCATTGTTCGCCTTGAGGACCTTCACCACGTCCGGGTGGACGCGGAGCAGCACATCGTTGCGCTCGAAGTGCCGCATCATTTTCCGCATCTCGATGTAAATCTCGTTGGCGACGGTCACGGGGCTCTTGACCATGCCGGTCCCGGTGCAGATCGGGCAAGGAATGCTCAGCGTCCGCTCCAGCGATTGCTTGACGCGTTTGCGGGTAATCGCGACCAGGCCAAAGTCATTAAACTGCAGGACCTTAGACGGGGCGCGATCGGCTTTGAGCGCATCTTCGAGAGCCTGGGTGACCTTCTGCCGGTTGCGGCGCTCATCCATGTCGATGAAGTCGATCACGATGATGCCGCCGAGGTCGCGGAGTCGAATCTGGCGGACGATCTCGGGGATGGCGTCGAGGTTTGTCTTCAGGATTGTGTCTTCGAGGCGCGCCGTCTTGCCGACGTACTTGCCCGTGTTGATGTCGATAGCCACCAACGCTTCGGTCTGGTTGATGACGATGGAGCCGCCCGACTTAAGCCAGACCTTGGACTTGAGGGCTTTGCTGATCTCTTCCTGAATGCCGAACTGTTCGAAGAGCGGCGTTTCTTTCGTGTAGAGCTTGACACGCCGCACCAGCGAAGGCTGAAAGCGATTGAGGAAGCGCACGATGCGCTCATACTCCGACTCGTTGTCGACCCAGATGGTGGAGAAGTTGTCGCTCACCTGGTCGCGAAGAATGCGCTCCACGAGATTCAGATCGTGATAAATGAGCGCGGGCGCCTTGGCAGTGTCGGAGCGCTGTTTAATCTCGGTCCACAGATTGATGAGAAACCGGATGTCGGCGCGGAGATCGTCCTCACTGGCGCTTTCTGCCGCGGTGCGGACGATGAAGCCGCCGGGCGCGCCGGCTTTTTCGCTGATGAGGATGCGCTTCAGCCGCTGGCGTTCCTCATCGGAGGCGATTTTGCGGGAGACGCCCACATGGTTGACGGTCGGCATGAAGACCAGGAAGCGGCCCGGCAGCGCGATGTGGCTGGTGATGCGCGCACCTTTGCGGGCGATGGGTTCTTTGGCAATCTGGACGAGGATTTCCTGACCCTGCTTCAGCAGTTCGCTGATGATGGGCAAGTCGGAGGTTTGCATGTTGGGGCGGCGTCCAC
>JBARMS010000192.1:0-12049 GCA_049802575.1 Acidobacteriaceae bacterium
ACTCACGCTGGCCGTCGCCGTCGTGTAATCCACCGTGTCATTCGGTGTGAACGTCACGCTGAGCGTCTGGATTCCCGCTTCCGGCACCGTCCCGGCCGACGGCGAATAGGAAAACGTCCCCGCCACGTTGGCCTTCGCGTTCAGCTGGGTCGAGTTCAGCGCTCTCCCGTAATTGATAGCGGCCGGTGTCGCCCACGTGATCGTCGGGGTCACCGGAGAGCCGTGCGCTGCAGCGGCGGCCACGATCCCCGCGGACACCACCCACAAACTCAGAAACGTTCTGCGCATTCTGCGGCAGACGGAAGAAAGCCACCTTGAAGCGAGACAACGCGACATCGATCACCCATGTACTGACCAGACAAATCGGGGTCGGGCAGAAGGGCCGAGGCAGGGGGATCATCACGGGCGGAGCCAGCGCCTGTATGAGCTGCCCACTTCTGCATGCACCGCCGGGGTTGTGCTGCCTCCCATGAATCATCGCGACTCGTGGGATACGGACGAACACCCGGCGAAACGCAGAGCCGAATTGCACGGAGCCGATCGCTGCGAGAAATTGCCTCACGGCGGCCGGAGCATACACCCTGGTAACCGCCAGTTACCACTGAACCCCCCGGAAACAGACCCAGGCAGTACTGAAAAATTAAAGGGAGTAGAGCACTCCGTCAATAACTAATTTGGAGGATCGAGGATCGAGGATCGAGGATCGAGTCCAAACCAGGCCTGGTGGTTCGAATCAGAGGTAGAACTTCACCCGCCCCCGGGGTGGTGTGGCGCGGCAGCTGCCATCTCCGGGATGGGCGCCAACCTGTCTGGGTTCGCAAAGTGTGGCTCGCCCCGCCGCGTCCCGCGATGGTGGGTGCCCGGACGCTGGCAGCAGGATCCGGGCGGCTGGTCCCGAGTGTCAGGGGCACTGGGCCTGATTCCGCAACATGCCTGCGTGAGCCGGTGCTGACCGCGCCGGCCGCGCGGCCTTCCGACGCACAACGACGAAAAATAAACTAACATTCAGAGTCGCTGGTCGAGCGCCTATGACCCACTATTCGACTCTTCACGTTCACACCGACTCCGGCATTGAAACCATCCTCCTCAACCGGCCCGAGAAGCGCAATGCCCTCACGCCGCAGCTCATCGATGATCTCGTCCAGGCGCTTGAAGCCGCCGCTGCCAACCGCCATTGTCGCGTTGTGATTCTTTCCGGCGCCGGTTCGGCCTTCTGTGCCGGCCTCGATCTCGACCACCTGCGCGCCATGTCCGCCAGCGCGCCCAACAGCCCCCAATTCACCGCTGAGTGCCGCAACGATGCCGAGAATGTCGCCGACCTGTTCCGCACCCTCTACTGCCTGCCGAAACCGACGATTGCTGCCGTCAACGGTCCCGCCATCGCAGGTGGCATGGGCCTCGCCACGCTGTGCGACTTCACCCTCGCGGTGCCGGCGGCGAAGTTCGGCTACACCGAGGTTCGCATCGGCTTTATCCCGGCCATCGTCTCCGCGTTCCTGCGCGCGCAGATCGGCGATAAGCGCAGCCGCGATCTGCTGCTCACCGGTCGCCTCATCGACGCTGCCGAAGCCGCTGCGCTCGGCCTCGTAACGCGCGTCGTTCCCGAGCCCGATCTGATGTCCGAAGCGCGCTCGCTCGCGCAGCGCCTGCTGCGCAATAGTCCGGCGGCCATGGAAGCCACGAAGCGCCTGCTCAACCGCTTCGCAGACCGCGTGCTCCCCGACGACATTGAGGCGGCCATCCTTGCCAGCGTACAGGCTCGCTCCACCGATGATTTTCGCGAGGGCGTCCGTGCCTTCCTCGAAAAGCGCGACCCGCAGTGGCCTTCAGTCGCCGGCTCCAAAGAGACCGTGGAACGCAGCTAAACTTCTCCGCCCCTGCTGACACTCGCCTTTCGTTGCCCCGTCTCGTACACTGCGGTCGTGATGAACCGCCGCCTGCACGGCAACTGCCGCCTCTCTCGCGCCCTCAATCCACGCGTCCCGAGCCTCGTCCTGCTGTGCGGCGCGGTCCTGTTCGCGACCCAGTTCGCCTGCGCCCAATCCGACTCGCAGTCAGCAGCCGCCCCATCCGTCCCGACCGCCGACTACGTTGCCATGGGAAGCTCCATTGCCGCTGGTCCCGGCGTCGGAACCCGCGTGCCCGGCAGCCCTCCCATCTGCCAGCGCTCTGAGGAGAACTACCCCCACCTCTACGCCGCGAAGCGCAACATCTCGCTCGCCGACGTCACCTGTTCGGGCGCGACGACTGCCGGCATCCTCACGGGCCAGCGCCCCCTGCCACCGCAAATCGACGCCCTCGGACCCGAAACCAAGCTCGTCACGATCGCCATCGGCGGCAACGACGTCCACTACGCCGGCAATCTCTTTGCCTGGTCCTGCCACAACGCGCCGGATAAGATTCCGGAGGCCTGGCGCCCCTGGATCTGCACCCCAACTCCTGAGGACAAAGTCGACGAGGCCTTTGGCGAACTCGAGGCGCACCTGCGGCAGATCGTCGCCGCGGTTCGTCAGCGCTCACCCCACGCACGCATCATCTTCGTCGACTACATCCAGCTTCTTCCGCCCGCCGGCTCCTGCCCCGACCGCCTGCCGCTCACCGATGCCGAGTTGGTCGAGGGACGCGCCGTCGCCACCCGCCTCGCTGCCCTCACGGCGAAGGTGGCCGAGGAATCTGGCGTCGACCTGCTGAAGGCCTCGAGCCTCTCAGCAGACCATGATATCTGCGCGGCTGATTCCTGGGTGTTTCCCTTGCAGTTTCCTCCACATTTGCTTGAATTCGCGCCACTTGCCTACCATCCGAATGCCGAGGCCATGCAGGCCATCGCCGCTGCGCTCGATGCCATGACGGCGACCCGCTGATCGAGCGATTGGTCGCCCCGGCCACGCCGCAAGCAACACGAAGATCTAACCACTTCGTATCGGCGACTGGCATCCCAACCTAACCACTTGCACGATGATGGGCATTACCACTAACATCCCTTCCCATGACCGACATATCCGCGGGACTCCTTCCGGTCATCCCACTGGACCGGGGCGCCGACGCTCCTCTGCACCGCCAGGTCTATGCAGGATTTCGTGATGCCATCCTGCGTGGCGACCTTTCCTCCGGCCAGCAGGTCCCCTCGAGCCGTGCCCTGGCTTCGGAGCTCGGAATCTCCCGTTTCCCCGTCCTCGATGCCTACTCCCAGCTTTTGGCAGAAGGCTACTTCGAGACCCGCGTCGGTGCGGGGACATTTGTCTCGGCGGCGCTGCCCGTTCATCGTGGCCGCCCGCGGCCGTCCAACCCCATGCCTGCGGGCCCACGGTCGACATCCCGCCGTTCGGCCCTGTACCCACCCTATGAGCGCCTGCCCTGGCGTCACGGCATTGGCCCCTTCGGGGTCCATCAGCCCGCGCTCGATCAGTTCCCCCTCGAACTGTGGGCAAAGCTGGTGGCACGCTACAGCCGCCACATTCGCACTCACCCGCCCCAGCACCTTTACCCCCTTGGCCTGCAATCGTTCCGAGAAGCCATCTGTTCCTACCTGCGCACGTCCCGCTCGGTTCGCTGCGACCCCGATCAAATCATGGTCGTATCCGGTTCCCAGCAGGCCCTCGACATCACCACGCGCGTTCTGCTCGATCCCGGCGATGCCGCTTGGATCGAGGAGCCCGGCTACCCGCTGGTGCGCGCTCTGCTCGCCGGGTCCGGCTGCCGGGTCGTCCCCGTCCCGGTTGATCAGGATGGTCTCAACGTCGCCTCCGGCATCCGCCTCTGCGCGGGCGCGCGTGCCGCCTTCGTCACCCCGTCCCATCACTACGCGCTGGGCGTCACCATGAGCGCCGCACGCCGCTTTCAACTGCTGGAGTGGGCGCGCCACAGCGCCGGATGGATCGTCGAAGACGACTACGACAGCGAATACCGCTTCGAGAGCATGCCCATCCCATCCCTGCAGAGCCTCGACCCTACAGCCTCGGTGATCTACATCGGCACCTTCAGCAAAGTCCTGCGCCCTTCCCTGCGTCTCGGCTACATCGTCATTCCCCCCGATCTCGTCGACCGCTTTATCTCCGTCCGGTTCGCCATGGACATCTTCCCCTCCTACCTCTACCAGGAAGTCCTGACCGAATTCATGCAGGCCGGCCACTTCGCTCGCCACATCCGCCGCATGCGCTCTCTCTACAAGGCGCGCCGCACAGCCATGGTGGAAAGCCTGCGCGCGGAATTCGGAGACCGGCTCGAAATCCAGGGATCGGAAGCCGGCATGCACCTGACCGTCACGCTGCCGGAAGGTTGCAATGACATCGAGATCGCCACCCGCGCCGCCAAAGAAAAGCTTTGGCTCTGGCCGCTTTCTCTCTGCTATTTCGCTGATACGCCGCGCCATGGATTCCTGCTCGGCTTCGCCAACACGCCGGAAGAGCAGATGCCCGCCGCTGTTCGCCTCCTGCACGCGGTGAGCGGCCTCTGACGCCCGTCGCATTCTTCCGGAGAATCCCCCCTCAACAGTGGACCTGAAGCAGTAGCCAATTTTTGCATTCGTTTTGACACATGCCGCGCGGGTAGGCCTATCCTCGCTGGTGAGGATCCCTCGCCATGCCCAAATCCACTGCGAAATCCGTGCACAAGCCCGCCGCGAAATCGGAGAAGACGAAGCCTACCCACAGCACGAAGCCGTCTCACGCCGGCAAGGGATCGCGCGGGCACCAACCCAAACACGGCGGCAGCCCCACTCATACGCACAAGCCCGTGCACGGCGCGCAGCGCGGAAAGGGCAAACAACAACCGACCGGCAAAGCAGCGGCCGCTGGGCAGCCGATCTTCAATCAGCCCGCTCCCTCGCCCGATCCCACCAGCTTCAAGGACCCAGTCACCGATCAAAGCTACAACGAAATAAACGACGTCGAACCCGTGCCGCAGCCAACCGGCGGAGCGGTGGAACCTGTCCTGACGCTGGAGCAGGTCTATGGCAGCAACGGCGCGTCCATCACGCAAACGATCACCACCGCCGGACAGATTGTCTTTCACTGCGCGGGAGACACCGGCAGCGTCAAGGGTCCATCCTCGCAAAACGAGGTGGCCGACAAGATGACATCGGATTTCTCTGAGGCCAGCGCCGCCGATGTGCCGTCGTTCTTCTATCACCTGGGCGATGTGGTCTATTACTTCGGCGAAGGCTCCTACTATTACGACCAGTTTTACGAGCCCTATCGCAACTATCCTGCTCCAATCCTCGGTATCCCCGGCAATCACGACGGCGTGGTGTGGGCCTCGGATCCGGCTCCCACTCTGCAGGCGTATCTGCGGAACTTCTGTGCCATCGCTCCGGCGCAGTCAACAGACTCGGGCGGCCTCATCCGCACCACGATGATTCAGCCCGCGGTCTATTACACGTTCGATGCGCCGTTCGTGCGCATTCTCGGCGTGTACAGCAACGTGCTGGAAGATCCGGGCGTCATCTCCGACCAGAACGGAACGTATTCCACGCTTGATCAGCGCCAGGTGGAGTTCCTCACCGCCGCTCTCGAACGCATCAAGAGCGAGAATTATGCCGGAGCCGTCATCATTGCGACGCATCACCCCGCGTTCACCGGTGGATCAAATCACGGCGGCAGCCCGGACATGCTGGCGGATATCGACAGCGCATGCACCGCGGCCGGAGTCTGGCCGCATGCCGTGCTCGCCGGGCACGCGCACAATTACCAGCGCTACACGCGGACCGTCAACGGGTTAACAATTCCCTTTATCGTCGCCGGATGCGGCGGTCATTCGCCGCTCGAATCGCTCAGCAGCACGCTGCGCACGCCGTATCCCATCGATTCAACGCTTACGCTCGAAAGCTACGACGACAAGGATTACGGGTATCTGCGCATCATCGTGAACGCGACCACTCTGACGATTGAATTTCATCCGGCCAGCGACGGCAGCACCACCAAAACGCCCGACGACACGGTGACCGTAACGCTGGCCACATATGCTGTGAGCTGAACCGAAATTCGATAAGTTGCGGTATTCCCTCACCGCAGGAGTGCGGCCCTCTTACCGGCGGGACCGACACCGGGCGACTCACGAGTTCAGCGTTTTCGTAATCCCTAAACCCTGTTCTCTATTCCCTACTTCACCGAGTCGGACTGCGCCGCCATTTGCCCAGGCATGCCGACAGCCTGCACCAGCATGTCCTCTTTCCGCATCACCAGATTGGTCGCGTTCAGGCTGGCCAGCTCGAATCCATGCCCGTGCGTGATCGCATCGGTCGGGCAAGCCTCGACACAATAGCCGCAGAAGATGCAGCGGTTGTAGTCGATGTTGTAGACCTTCGCGTACCGCTCGCTCGACGAGATCCGCTTCTCCGCGGTGTTCTCGTCCGCCTCGATGTAAATGCAGTTGGAGGGGCAAGCCGCCGCGCACAGGAAGCACGCTACACACTTCTCGAGCCCGTTCTCATCCCTCTGCAGCACGTGCGCGCCGCGAAAGCGTTCCTGCAGCACCGCGCCTCGCGTCGGCCCCGGGCCGTCGGGATAATTCTCGACTTCTGTCGGCTGGAAAATTTCCCGGAACGTGATGCTCATGCCTTTGGCGATGGCGGCCGCGTTGCGCACAATGGACATGTTTTTAGTATACGGATTCTGGCGCGAATCAACGCCCCGTCGCCCCCGTTCCGCTTCCCTCCGTCACCGGCGCAGCCGCCCCTGCCGCGAGGCTCGTGCGCAGAAAATCCAGAACCTTCGGGATCGCATCGAGCGTCGACTCGGCATTCCCCTCCGGCGTTCCGCCCAGGTCCACCATGCGGCCGGTCAGTGGATGCAGCATGCCGTTGTTCCACGCCGGAACGATTTCCGGCATTCCGGCGCGATGCCCCGCATGCGGATAGATCAGCGTCACCACGGGATACCCGAAGTGCGCCTGCCGCAGCCGGCTCGCTGCCGCCTGCACCATCTCCGACGAGGACCACACCCCATCGCTCTCCCCGCCGATCATCAGTACCGGCCCATGAATCTGCTCCACCGCAATCGTCGCCCGCATCAGCGTCGCAGGATCTTCCCGGATTCCCGGCAGCACCCACGTCAGGGGCTCTCCATGCCAGGTCCATGCCGCGCCAAACGGACGCCCGCAGCACGACGCCACCCGAAAATTGGCCGGAACATACGCCACCACCGCATGAATCTCCGGATACATCGACCCCAGTTGCAGCGCCAGTTCTCCGCCCCGCGATGTGCCCATTACCCCCAGGCGCGCCGCATCGATCTCCTGCCGCTGCATCATCCATCCCAGCGCCCGGCCAAAATACTCCAGCGGAATATCCCGCAGCGTTGCCGGCAAGTCCTCGTAGCGGAAGTACGCCAGAGCCAGCGCGGCGTAGCCATGCGACGCCAGCCAGGCAGCCCGCGCTCTCGGCAATCCGCCCTCCGATCCGCCCACCACCAGCATGCCCGGCACTTTGGTGTCGCCCTCGCCCGCTTCCGGCGGAAGAAACAGCGTTCCGTTCAGAGCGCCCTCCAGCCGCACCGTGCGCACGCCCGCAGCCACATATCTCTGCACCAGGTCGGCGCTGGCCACCTCTCTTCCACTCAGCAACAAGCGGAAATGAACGGTCTGCTCATCCTCGTCGTGCGGCGGCGCGAAGAAATGCACACCGTGCTCCGCGGGGCGCATCGACCACACCAGTCCCATCGCCGATGCCTCGCGGTACGACCCTTTGACTGGCGCCTGCGCAGCCAGGTCGACGCCCCCTTGCGCATCCGCCGTGAATTGCGCCTCGCTGTGCCACGGATGCCCAGCGCCATCGCTGAGGTCGGCTGCGACGGTGACGCTCGCGCCTGGCTCGACCCCGCTGACGCGGATCGACGGCGCCTCATCGATCAGCACCGTCCCCGGCGCGATCTCGATCTTCTGCGCCGAACCCGAAAGGGAACAGCCGACGAGAAGCGCAATGCCAGCCACGCGAATCTGCATAGCAGCCTTTGGGGAGTAGACCCGCATTATGCTCGGGCCAGACAATTCCCGCCTGTTTTGTGCGATAATCTTACTGCGTCTTACCACTTGGGGGAAATTCAGGAATGGCAACCACGAGAATATCGACCAAAGGCCAGGTAGTCCTGCCCCAATCGATCCGCGAGAGCCGGAAATGGCCTGCGGGCACCGAGCTCATCGTGGAGGAAACGCGGGATGGAGTCCTGCTGCGGCCAGCCAAGCCCTTCCCTCCCACCACCTTTGAACAGGTCGCAGGAATTCTGCAATACAAGGGAAAGGCGAAGACCCTTGAGGAGATGCACGAAGCCATTGCGAAGGGCGTGAAGGAGCGGCATGCTCGCGGTCGATACTAATGTCATCGTGCGCTACCTTGCGCGCGATGATCCTCGTCAAACTCCGCAGGCCGAGGAAGTGCTCCGCACCGGGCAAATCCTGGTTTTGAAAACGGTTCTCCTCGAGACGGAGTGGGTTCTCCGGTATTCGTACGGATTCGACCGGAACTTGATTGCTGCCGCTTTGCAGGGCTTGGCCGGCCTTCCGACAATCGCCTTTGAAGACCAGGCCGCTGTCGCGCAGGCGCTCGAATGGTTCGCTGCAGGCATGGACTTCGCCGATGCTCTGCACCTGGCAAGTTCAGCCTCAGCCGACCGCTTCGCCACCTTCGACCGCAAACTAGCCGCTTCAGCCAAACGGCATCGGACCACAAACGTCATGCTCCGCTCCTAAGCTGTCGCGTCGTCTGCGCCCCATGCTATCCTCAGGGCGAACCGCGTTATGCGCCATCACTTTCCCATCGCGAGCAGCTCCGCCAGCTGGAATCGGGCGTTCGCACGCGCCATCGCCCCTCGTCGATTTCTCCGCGTTCTGCCCACCAGAACGCGACCGAGCCTCTTCGGCAGCGACTAGTCGGCGCTTTCTGCCCCGCGCGCCATTCCCCAAACCGGCTTGAATTGAAGCGAAGCTCCTCAGGGTAAAACGCGCCGCGCAGCGCAAAATCTCTCTCGCCAGAAGCCCATCGTTGCGACGATGGCACGACACCGGCCCCACACGCAAGGAGAGACACTATGACGATTACGAAGGAAACAATGCAGAAATACGGGCCAAAGCTGCTGACGCCGCTGCCTGGCCCCCGGTCGCGCGCCATCGTCGAAGCCGACGACCGCCTCATGTCTCCCAGCTACACGCGTTCCTATCCCATGGTCGCGACGCGCGGACGCGGCCTGCGCGTCGAAGATGCCGACGGCAACGAGTTCCTCGACTTCGCCGCGGGAATCGCGGTGTGTTCCACCGGCCACTGCCATCCTGAGGTCGTCGCCGCCATTCAGAAGCAGGCCGGCGAGCTGATCCACATGTCGGGCACCGACTTCTATTACGAGTCGCTCGTCACCCTCTCCGAACGCCTCTCCGCCATCGCTCCCATGCCAGGGCCCCATCGCTTCTACTACGGCAACTCCGGCGCCGAAGCCATCGAGTGCGCGCTCAAAGTGGCCCGCTACCATACCGGCCGCCAGAACATCATTGCCTTTTTCGGCGCCTTTCATGGACGCACCATGGGCGCGCTCTCCCTCACCGCCTCCAAGCCGCAACAGCGGCGCCGATTTGCCCCGCTCGTGCCTGGCGTCACGCACATTCGCTATCCCTATGCCTATCGCGGCTGCTCCGGCGGCCCGCAGGAGACCGAGGAATTCGCCCTCGGCTGCGCGCGCTACATCGAAGACAAGCTTTTCCACACCACGCTGGCGCCGGAAGAAGTCGCGGCCATCTTCGTCGAGCCCATCCAGGGCGAGGGCGGCTACGTGGTCGCTCCGGCGATCTTCATGCAGGAACTGCGCCGCATCTGCGACAAGTACGGCATCCTTCTCGCCGCCGACGAAGTGCAATCAGGCGCAGGTCGCACCGGCAAATGGTGGGCCATCGAACACACCGGCGTCCAGCCTGACATCGTCTGCATGGCCAAAGGCATCGCCTCCGGCATGCCGCTCGGCGTCTGCATGACGCGCGCCAACATCATGGACTGGAAGCCAGGTTCCCACGCCTCCACCTTCGGCGGCAACCCCGTCTGCATCGCCGCAGCTCTGGCAACCCTCGACGTTCTCGAGCGCGAGGGCATGGCGAACGCGGCCAAGCAGGGCGAAGCGATGCTCCAGCACCTCCGCGGATGGCTGAAGACGCATCCGGCTATCGGCGACGTGCGCGGCCGCGGCCTGATGATCGGCCTCGAAATTGTGAAGAGTCAGGACACGCGCGAAGCCGCGCCCCTCATGCGCGACCGCATCGTCGACCTCGCCTTCGAGCGCGGCCTGCTCATCCTCGGCTGCGGCGAGAACTCCCTCCGTCTCGCGCCTCCCCTCATCGTCAACGAACACGAGGCCGCCGTCGCGCTGCACATCCTCGAGGATTGCGTCACCGTAGCGGAAGAAGAAATGGCGGGAGCGGCGGTCGCAACTGCGCACTAATCCGAGCGACCACTGAATCGGGTGCCCCATCCGACGGCTCTTGCTCGGGTGGGCTGCATGCGCCCCGCACTGGAACTGAATCGGGTGCCCCACATCTGCGCGGCGTTCGCAGATGTGGGATGACGCTGCCTTCTTACCTCTGATTCCGTCCCGGTGGCCGCCGCGCCATGCGCCCGAAGAACACCCCGGCGGCGAGGAAGACGGCCGAAATGAAGGCGTCGGCCAGGCCGCTGCGCAGAGCGCCTTTGTTCATCGCCAGCGCCGCGTTGATAAACCAAACCGCTGCGCCGACGTACCAGATCCAGTTGAAGTTCCGCTTCACTTTCCTGTGGGATGCTCCGCGGCCAGACGCCGCTCCGTCCCGTCAATAGTATGCCGCTTCGTCGAGACGCTCGGTCATCCAGCTCATTTCACCGCCTTACCCAGCTCCTGCCCCCCTGTGCTATCCTCCCTGTTTCCACGGGTGCTCGGGCCTATTGGCTCGGAAACGCGCCCGCTGACCTGCTATGCCGGACGAGGACCACGGTCCCACCCCTCCGGCACGCAATCGCTGCGCGCCGGAAGCCATCTCGGCACCCCATCGACGCCTTCCACGACGCCCTCCCGAAATCCCTGTGTCCATCATCACGGTAGAGCGCGACGTCTTCGCGTTCTACTGGCCTGTTTTCCATTTCAAGCAGCAATCATGCGGCTTCTCGCCGAGCCGCCAATCTTACCCATGACAAGGAGCCGTTATGAAGAGCTATCCAGGAAGTGAGATTCGCAATGTGGCTGTAGTGGGGCATGCGCACTGCGGCAAGACCACCCTCGTCTCCGCTCTGCTGCATGCCGCCAAAATGACCCCGCAACTGGGCCGCGTCGAAGACGGGTCCGCCACCACCGCCTACGACGAAGAAGATGTGGCCCGCGGCACCACCATGCAAAACGCCGTCGCTTTCGCCGAATGGGATGGCGTCAAGGTCAATTTCATCGATACTCCCGGCTTTCATATGTTCGTGCATGAGGCGCGCTGCGCCATGCTGCCCGTCGAGGCCGCCCTCGTCGCCGTCCACGCCGTGAACGGCGTCGAAGCCATGACGGAGCGCGTCTGGAAATACGCCGAAGAATTCAATCTGCCCCGCGCCGTCGTCATGACCCAGATGGACCACCCCCGCGCCGGCGCCTCCGCGGAAGCCACGCTGAACACGCTCAGCGAGCGCTTTGGCCGCCAGTGCATCCCCATCCAGCTTCCCATCTCCAGCGACAAAGGCTTTGAAGGCGTCGTCGATCTCGTCACCATGGAAGCCTTCTTCTACACCCCCGGCGGCGACGGACACGGCAAGATCGGCGAGATCCCCGCGCACCTGAAAGAGTCCGCCCAGCGCGCGCACGAGACCCTCGTCGAACTGGTCGCCGAAGGCAAAGATGAGCTGATGGAGGAGTACTTCCGCGAGGGGACCATCCCCGAGCAGCATCTGATCACCGCTCTCCATGAGGCCATCCGCGAAGATCGCATCTTCCCCGTCCTCTACACCAGCGGCCTGGCCAATGTGGCCACCGACCACCTGCTCGATTTCCTCAAGGTCTACGCGCCTGCACCCACCGAGCGCGAGCCGGTCGCTGCGCGCGCCGCGCTGCACGCGGTCGCCGCCGTGGGCAAT
>JBARMS010000193.1:0-11827 GCA_049802575.1 Acidobacteriaceae bacterium
CCGGTTTTTCTCAGTTCGAGAAGCGAGGAGCGACGAATATCGGGAATCTTCGAGCGACGAGCGACGAAGAAATGGGGAAAACCGGCCCCAGCCCGAAGGGTTCCACCCCGTTGCGCGAAAGTGAATAACAGGCTCCAGGCGGTCCCTGGAGACGCAGGACGGCGCCGGACCTGGCGGGCCCGCGATTCCGCGATTCCGCGGCGCGCACCATAATGAATACTGGACAAGCGATGGAGCGATGGGACGCGATCATGGTGGGCGCGGGTCCGGCCGGATGTGCCGCGGCGTACGATCTGGCGGCTGCGGGACGAAGCGTTCTGCTGCTGGACCGGGCGGAGTTTCCGCGGCACAAGGCTTGCGCCGGCGGACTGACGCGCAAGACGCTGCGGGCGCTGCGCTACCCGGTGGACGCGGTGACGCGCGCCACGCCTTGCGCCATCCACGTGGAGCGGGAGGCGGGACAGCCGACGCGACTCGAGAGCCGCAAACCGGTCTGCGCCATGACGGTGCGCCAGGAGCTGGACGAGTATTGCCTGCGGCAGACTCTGGCGCGCGGGGCGCAGCTTGCGCGGATCGGCGCGATCCTGGCGATCGAGCAGGACGCGAATGGCGTGACGGTGCGTACGGAGGATGCGCCTTACGCCGGACGGTTTCTGGTCGGGGCGGATGGCGTGCACAGCCGCGTGCGGCAACTGGTGTATGGGGCCGATGCTGCGTGGTTCTGGCGCGGGTTTGCTCTGGAAGCTCAGGTTCGTCCGGAGCGCGGCTGCGCCTCGGACGTCGCCTTCGCGTTCGATGCTGTGCGCGGCGGGTACGGATGGGTTTTTCCCAAGCGCGACCATCTGAATGTGGGGCTCTACACGCAGTCGGCGACGGAGAAGCTGGATCGCGGAAGGCTGCTCCAGTGGATTCGGGAACGAATCGGCGGCGCGGCCATCGAGGGGGTGACGGGACAGTACCTGGGGTTCGGGGCGGAGACAGCGCCAGCGGCCGCGGGCCGCGTGTTTCTGGTGGGGGATGCGGGCGGGTTTGCCGATCCGCTGACGGGCGAGGGAATTTACGGAGCGATTGTCAGCGGGCAGGCCGCGGCTGCGGCGATCGACGGAGACCTGCGCGGCGGGGATGCTGCGCATCGGAGCTTTGCGGCTCTCAGCACTTCGCTGCGCGAGGATTTGCAGATGGCGGCTTCGGGAGCGCGGTGGTTCTATGGCAATCCCGACGTGGGTTTTCGGATTCTGACCGCCCCATTGCTGCGCCGGGTGATGATCGGCGCGTTCGCAGACGGGACGAAGATCGCAGGGTTGGCCCGGGCGGTGCGGCAGTTTGCGCACATCTCCAGTGCCGGTGCGTAGAGGGCGATAGGAAATTGCACGATGCGTGGCGGCGGTCTGGCAGCGCTGAACTTTGCTGATAAGATTGAGTTTCGGACGAAGTCGCAAGCTTCAATCCAACGCCAACTTCGATCCAATTCTGAGCACGAGCAGCGCTGCGGAAGCCTGTGCGTGCCCCGGGCCCCCACACCGAGACGGGCGTTTCAAGGCCTTGTTCGCGCGCGTCCCCATCTGTGACTCCGAATCAACTGCAGCAGCATCAGAGATTCATTGACGCAGAAGCAGATGAAATCCATGATCCGGGAGCGGTTTGCGCCAGCAATTCGAGTGAGTCTGTGGGTGGGCGTCTGCCTGGCGGCGCCGGCCGCGTGGGCCGATGGGCCGCAAAGAATTCCCAGCATCTTCGCTCCGGCATCTACACCGGCACACAGCATTTTTGGTTTGTCGATGTTCGTGCTGACGATCACGGGGGGCATCTTCGTGGTGGTGGGCGGGCTGCTGGCGTTCGCGCTGATTCGATTCCGCGAGCGGAAGGATGATGACAAAAGCGAGCCTCCGCAAATTTATGGGAGCAC
Organism: Acidobacteriaceae bacterium; assembly: GCA_049802575.1. Lineage (GTDB taxonomy): Bacteria > Acidobacteriota > Terriglobia > Terriglobales > Acidobacteriaceae > Palsa-343. Next base: position 1,907 of record JBARMS010000193.1, read on the forward strand.
GCAGGTGGAACTGGCCTGGACGGTGGTCCCGATCCTGATTGTGGTGGTGCTTTTTCTCACCACGGCCCGCATTATCTTTGCTATCCAGGACGCGCCCAAACCGAAGGACGCGCTCGACGTGACGGTGGTCGGCCACCAGTTCTGGTGGGAATTCCGCTATCCCTCGCTGGGGTTCGTGACGGCGAACGAACTGCACGTTCCGGTGGGATCGGCAACGTATCTGCACCTGCTCTCCGCCGATGTGGACCACAGTTTTTGGGTGCCGCAGCTGGCCGGCAAAACGGATCTGATCCCGAATCACCCGAACGACACGTGGATGGATCCGCAGCAAACCGGCTTGTATGTGGGGCAATGCGCGCAGTTCTGCGGCGTGGAGCACGCCAAGATGCTGCTGCGGGTTTATGTCGACACTCCGGAGCAGTTCGCGGAGTGGGTGAAGGGCCAGCAGGAGCCCGGCGCGCAGGATGCGCAGGCAGCGGCGGGGCGGCATATTTTCGAGACCGAGGCCTGCACGAATTGCCACCGGGTTGCGGGCACGGCGGCCGACGGCACGTTTGGACCTGACTTAACGCACCTGATGAGCCGGGAAACGATTGCCTCCGGCGCCGCGATGAATACGCCTCAGAATTTGCACGACTGGATCCAGAATCCGGACCACTTGAAACCAGGCGCACTGATGCCGGCGATGCAACTGGACGATCAGCAGATCGATCAGCTGGTCGCGTACCTGACGACTCTCCACTAGGGACGGCGATGGCAGACCAAAGCATACCGATTGCCGGATCGCTCGACGTAACGCCTGCGCGGCGCGAGGAGCGGGCGAGGCTGCTGGAGTGGCTGCACGGATGGGTGGTCACGGTGGACCACAAGCGGCTGGGGATTCTCTACGTCGTCTACGCCATCGTGTTTCTGCTGATTGCGGGCGCCGAGGCTCTGGCCATCCGCCTGCAGCTTGCGTGGCCGAACCTTCACTTTCTTGCGCCGGAGACCTACAACGAGATGTTCACCATGCACGGCACCACCATGGTGTTTCTGGTGGGCATGATGATCGTCTTCGGGTTTGCCAATTATCTGGTGCCGCTGATGATCGGCGCGCGCGATATGGCGTTTCCAAGACTGAATGCGTTCAGCTTCTGGTTGTCGGCCTTCGGGGGGCTGCTGCTCTACTACAGCTTTATCGGCGGCTTCGGGCTGTATGGCATGAGTGCGGCGCCGGATGTGAGCTGGTGGGCGTATGCGCCGCTGACGGCACGGGCGTTTTCGCCAGGGCACGCGACGGATTACTGGGCGCTGGCGCTCATCGTGATGGGCTTCGGCACGCTGGGCACGGCAATCAACGTGATCGCTACGACGCTTTCCATGCGGTGCCGGGGCATGACGCTGATGCGCATGCCGCTCTTCGTGTGGCTGATGCTGGTGGTGAGCGGGCTGACGCTGGTGACCATTACGCCTCTCACCGCGGCGCAGATCATGCTGGTGATCGACCGCTACCTGGGTGGACACTTCTTCGATACGCAGGCGGGCGGCTCGGCGGTGATCTGGATGCACTTCTTCTGGATCTTCGGCCATCCGGAAGTCTACGTGCTGGTGATGCCGGCCTTCGGCATCGCGAGCGAAATCATTCCCGTGTTTTCGCGGAAGGCGATCTTCGGCTATCCGGCCATGGTTGCGGCTTCGGTAGGCATCGCGTTCGTCAGCCTGGGAGTGTGGGCGCACCACATGTTCACGGTGGGGATGACGTCGGTGGGCAATACATTCTTCGTGCTCTCGACGATGCTGGTCGGCATTCCCACGGGCATCAAGATTTTTAACTGGGTGGCGACGGTATGGGGCGGCAAGATTCGATTCAAAGTGCCGATGCTCTTCTGCCTCGCCTTTCTCTTTCAGTTCCTGATTGCGGGGCTCACCGGCATTATGCTTTCGATCGCTCCCTGGGACTGGCAACTGCACAATTCCTATTTCGTGATCGCGCACTTTCACTACGTGCTGGTGGGCGCGATCGTGTTCAACATTTTCGCGGGGATTTACTACTGGTATCCGAAAGTGACCGGCCGGATGCTGAGCGAAACGCTGGGGAAGTGGCACTTCTGGCTGTTCTTCATCGGATTTCACGTCACGTTCGACACGATGCACTGGGTTGGATTCATGGGCATGCCGCGCTCCATCTACACCTACGAAGCCGATCGCGGCTGGAGTCACCTGAACCTGATCATTTCCATCGGCGGACTCATCCAGGGCATCGCGGTGCTCATCTTCGCGTGGAACCTGTTCCATTCGTATTTGCGCGGGAGGAAAGCCGGCAACGATCCGTGGGACGCATGGACGCTGGAGTGGGCCACGCCGTCGCCGCCGCCGGTGTATAACTTTGCCGCCGATCCGGTGGTGCACAGCCGCCGGCCGCTGTGGGACCTGAAACATCCGGAAGATCCCGACTGGAAGTACGAGCAATGAGCGCGATTCCTGTCACTCCCGGCCAGACCGCTGCGTTCACCGAGCCGTGGACGCTGCCCTCGAAGGGCCGCGTGGGCATGCTGTCGCTGATCATCGGCGAGAGCGCCATCTTCACGATTTTTGTCGTGGCCTATGTCTACTACATCGGCAAGAGCCTGTACGGGCCGACGCCGGCGATTCTGGAAGTTCCCTGGTTCAATTCGATCGCGCTGCTTTCGAGCAGCGTGACCATCTGGCTGGCCGAGCGGGAAATCGAGCGCGGGCGCATGCGCAGCTTCACCGCGCTGTGGGGGTTCACGATGCTGCTCGGCGTCGTCTTCCTTGCCGGGACGGGGGTTGAGTGGCACAAGCTGATTTATCTGGACGGGCTCACCATCCACACGAATCTTTTCGGGACCACGTTTTATTCGCTGGTGGGGCTGCATGCGACGCACGTGGTGGTGGGATTGCTGATGCTGGGATTCGTGCTGGTGTTCTCGCTGACGGGACACATTCGCGAGGAGCACAGCGAGCGGGTGCAGGTGCTGGCGCTTTACTGGCATTTTGTCGATGCGGTGTGGGTGGTGGTTTTCACGGTGGTGTACATCGTCGGGCGATGAGATGAGCGATACGGCCCAGTACAAGACGGAAGCGGCGCATGGCGAGATGGTGCATCTGCCTGCGCCCACACACTGGCCCATCATTCTGGCCTTCGGCTGCATGCTGGCGGCGGCCGGCCTGGTGACGAGTCTGTGGGTGACGGCGTTTGGCGCGGTGCTGATCGTTTCAGGATGCGTGGGTTGGTTCCGGCAGGTGCTGCCGCACGAGGCGCACGAGAATCTGCCCGTGGTGGTGCAGCCGGTGACCATCTCCACAACGCGTCGCACGGTTCGGCGCCTGGAAGTTGGGCCGGAGGAACGCGCGTATTTGCCGGTGGAGACCTATCCGGTGCTGAGCGGCCTGAAGGGAGGCATTGCCGGCGGCATCGCGATGATTTTTCCGGCGCTGCTGTACGGCCTGATCGCACAGCACAGCCTCTGGTATCCGGTGAACCTGCTGGGCGGAGCGGGCGCGGTCTCCGGCAGCATCACGACGGCGGAGATCGATGCGTTCCACTGGAGCTGGCTGCTGGTCGCGATCCTGATTCACTCGGTGACCTGCCTGCTGGTGGGGCTTCTGTACGGGGCGATGCTGCCCATGCTGCCGCGGCGTCCGGTGCTGCTGGGCGGCGTGGTGGCGCCGCTGCTGTGGACCGGCCTGCTGCATTCCACGATGGGGATCATCAATCCCGCGCTCGACGCGCGCATTCGGTGGGGCTGGTTTGTCGTCTCGCAGGTGGTGTTCGGCGTTGTGGCCGGGCTGGTGGTGGCGCGGGAGGGGCGCATTCGCACCAGCGGCCGCGTGCCCTTCTTCGCGCGGATGGGGATTGAAGCGCCGGGGCTGATGGAATCGAATCCGAACGCCGGTCCTCCCGTGACGGGCCATCAGCGCGACAGGGAGAAGCACTGATGCGGCTGCGCGCTCTGGTTGCGATGGCTGCGCTGGCGCTGGCCGCCGGGCTGGCCGGGTGCGGTCATTTGCCCGGCGAGGTGGCGGCGCAGGGAACTGCGCAGCGTCCCGACCAGGTCACGGATTTTCATGCGCTCTATAACGTGAACTGCCGCGCGTGCCATGGTGAGAATGGGCAGAATGGCCCGGCGATGGATTTGGCCAATCCTGAATTCCAGGCGCTGGTCGATGACAACACGCTGCGCAAGATCATCACCAACGGGTTGCCGGGGACGCAGATGCCGGCGTGGGCGCAGTCGGCCGGAGGGATGCTGACCGATGAGCAGATCGACGCGATCATCGCAGGCATGCGCAGGGAGTGGGCCAAGCCGGACGCGTTTGCGGGCGCGACGCCTCCGCCGTTCGCGCAGGACCAGGCCGGGAATTCGCAGCATGGGCAGCAGGTGTATCAGGCGCGCTGTGCTTCGTGCCATCAGCAGCCGGCGCGGCAGCAGATCACCAGCTCGGTTTATTTGTCGCTGGTGAGCGACCAGGCGATTCGCAGCATCATCATCGCGGGCCGGCCGGATATTGGACAGCCGGACTGGCGGCTGGGGCCGGCTGGGACGGCAGCAGCGCAGCATACGGCGGCCTCGACGCCCCTCGCGCCCCAGGATGTAACCGACATTGTTACGTATTTGCATACGCTGCGGAATCCGGCTGCGGTTTCCGCGGCGCTGACAACCACTGGGCCCACACCCGCCCAGCCAGGGAGATGAACCGTGGTCGAAAAGAGCGACAGCCCGAACAAGCCCAGCACCGGCCCTGACATTCACGCGGCAAGCGAACAGGCCAGCGACCAGGAAAGCCCGGCTCTGGTTTCGCGGCGGTGGCTGCTGCTGAAGGCGGGCGTCGCGCTCAACGGACTGGTGGGGCTGGCGCTGGCCGTGCCCATCGTGCGCTATCTGTTCGCCCCGGTGCGCAAGGATTCGTCGTACAGTTCGTGGGTTTCGCTGGGAAACGCCGACGATTTTCCGATGGGCGAAACGCGGCTCACGACTTATACGAATCCGTTTACGCGCCCGTGGGACGGGCAGACCGACAACGTGGCCTGCTATGTGCGGCGCGAAGGATCGAGCCAGTTCACGGTGTTCGCGATCAACTGCGCGCACCTGGGCTGCCCGGTGCGGTGGTTTCCGCAGTCGCAGCTCTTTATGTGTCCCTGCCACGGCGGCGTCTACTACGCCGACGGATCGCGCGCTTCCGGCCCTCCCGAACGCGGGCTCTTCACCTACGACTACAAAATAGCCGGGGGACAGTTACAAATTAAAGCGGGGCAGATGCCGACCCTCTCGAACACCGCCAAACTGGTCAACATTTCTACGCCTGGGAAAGACGGAGACTGCCCATGCCGCGGCTGAAGCAGGTCTACGACTGGATCGAGCGGCGCGTGCAGCTCGAGGGTCCGGTGAAGGACGCTGTGCTGCACAAAGTGCCGCGCAACACGGCGAGTTGGTGGTACGTCTTCGGCAGCGCGGCGTTTACGCTGCTGCTGTTCCAGGTGGTGACGGGGATTCTGCTCGCGCTGGTCTACGTGCCGTCAGCGGCTGAGGCGTGGAACAGCCTGAACATTCTGAACCACCAGATCCCGCTGGGCTGGTATTTGCGCGCGCTGCATGGCTGGGGATCGAACTTCATGGTTGCCGTGGTGTTCATCCACATGGCGCAGGTGTTCTTGTTCGGGGCCTATAAGTTTCCGCGCGAGCTGACGTGGACGGTTGGGGTCTTCCTGCTGCTGGCGACGCTGGGCATGGCCTTCACGGGGCAGGTGCTGCGCTTCGATCAGGACGCTTACTGGGGGCTCGGCATCGGCGTCTTTATTGTGAGCCGCGTGCCGTGGCTCGGGGGCGGGTTGGTGCATCTGCTGCTCGGCGGCCCGGTGATTGCGGGGGCGACGCTGTCGCGCTTCTTCACGCTGCACGTGTTCGTGATTCCGGGCACGCTGCTTGGGATGGCGCTGCTGCATGTGTGGATGGTGCTGAAGCTCGGCATCAACGAATGGCCGATGCCTGGCCGGCTGGTGCGGAAATCGACTTATGTTGCGGAGTACAACCAGCTCACCCACGACGACGGGATTCCGTTCGTGCCGGGCGCGTTCTGGAAGGATCTGGTCTTCTCCGCGGCGATTCTTGCAGCGGTTGCGGTGTGCGCCGCGGTGTTCGGGCCGTACGGCCCTGGCGGGCAGCCCAATCCCGCCATCACGCAGACGGTTCCGAAGCCCGACTTTCCATTCCTGTGGATTTACGCGGTGCTCTCGTACCTGCCGCCGTCGATGGAGACGCCGTTCATCCTGATTGCGCCGATCCTGATGATTGCGGGGCTGCTGGCGGTGCCGTTTGTCGCGAGCGAGGGAGAGAAGAGCTGGCATCGGCGGCCGGTCGCGGTGCTGGCGCTGGCGACCGTTGCCGTGGCGTGGGGAGTGTTCACGCATCTGGCCACCTACACGCCGTGGTCGCCGCACATGAGCGCGTGGAGCGGCGATATGCTGCCGGTGTGGTATCTCGAGGAGGCGACGCCGGTGGTGCGCCAGGGCGCGATTATTTTTCAGGCGAAGCAATGCCGCAACTGCCACTCCATTGGCGGCCAAGGCGGGGAGCGCGGGCCGGCGCTGGACGATGTGGCGACGCGCATGACGGCGGATCAGCTGCGCTTCAAAGTGGTGACGGGCGGCGGCAACATGCCCGCGTATGGCAAGAATCTCTCGCCTCCGGAGATTGAAGCGCTCGTTTCGTTCCTTGAGACGCTGCATCCGAAGGGCGAGCCTCCGGCCTTCGATGCGGCGCAGCATCGGATCGAAGCGAATCCTTCGCCGCAACCGGTGGGCGGGAGGGTGGCGCCATGACTGCGGGTGTGCGATGACGCCTGACGCGCTGATCACGACGTGGGACGTTCCGTGGGCGGTGACGTCGGCGCTGCTCGTCACCGCTGCGATTTACATCCGCGGCTGGAATCGCATCCGGCGCACGCGTCCCGAGCAATTTCCAGGCTGGCGCTGCACGGCGTTTCTCGGCGGGATTCTGGCGCTTTTCGTCGCTGTGGCATCGCCGCTGGATACATTCTCGGAATCGCTGCTGTTCATGCACATGGCGCAGCACTTCGTGCTCATGTCGGTGGTGCCTCCGCTCATTGTGCTGGGCGCGCCGGTGGTGCCGATGCTGCGCGGATTGCCGCGGGGGGTGATCCGTGCGCTGCGACCGCTCTTCGCGCACGGAGTGCTGCGGCATATCGGTGCTTTCCTTACGCGACCCCGTGTGGCGTGGCTGGCGATGAACCTTGCCTATGTCGGCTGGCACATTCCGAAGGCTTACGAATTTGCGCTGGCGTCAGAGAACTGGCACAACTGCGAACACGCGTGCTTTTTCCTGACCAGCCTGATGTTTTGGTGGCCGGTGCTTGCGCCGTGGCCGTTCCGGCAAGGCTATTCGCGCTGGATCCTGCTGCCGTATCTGGCGCTGGCCGATCTCGTGAACACCGGGGTCTCGGCGTCGTTGTGCTTCTCCGGGAGGCTGCTGTATCCGAGCTATGCCGCGGTGCCGCGACTTTTCGGGCTCTCCGCGCTCAACGATCAGATCGCGGCCGGGGCGTTTATGTGGGTGCTGGGCTCGATGGTTTTCCTGGTTCCCCTGATGGTGATCACGATGCAGTTGCTCAGCCCACGGCGCGTGCGGCTTGGCTCGCAGAGGATCGTCGCGGCTCACCGATAATCTGCTCGAAAAAGCAAAAGGCCCGCGATTTTCGCGAGCCTGTGCTGCTGCTCCTACTCGGACCGCGTGAAGTTTCCCGGGCCTCAAGGCCGGAAGATTTGAGATCCTTTATTCCCCGGCCTAAAGGGCGGGGCTTCTACCGTCGTGCCGCTCCGCGTCACACGCGGTCGCACCATTAGCTGCTATCCGCTGACTGCGGTCCCCGGCTATGCCTTGGTCGCCAGGATCAGCGGTGAGGGGCCCGGCGAGTTAATCTGGCGCGCGTTGGTGAATCCGGCTTCCTTCAGCCAGCCGGAAATTTCCTCGAAGCTCCAGGTGTTGCCGTTGCGCGTGTTCACCAGCATATTGACGGCAAAGAACAGGCCGTTGAGCGGGCCGGTGCGATCCGCATTGACCAGGAACTCCTGAACCGCGATGGTGCCGCCGGATGCCAGCGCCGCGTGGGTCTTCTGGAGCAGCTTGCGGCTCAGCGCCTCGCCTTCGCTGTGCAGGATGTGTCCGAGCGTGGCGAGCGAGTAGCCGGAGCCGAAGTCGGCATCATGCAGGTCGCCCTCGACGAACGAGAAGCGCGGCCCCAGGCCGAAGCGCTCGGCCGTCTTCTTCGTTACAGGAATCACCTCAGGCCAGTCGACCGCGGTCACCTGCACGCGGGGCGATGCCTGCGCCTGGGCGATGCCCCACACGCCCGAGCCCGCGGCGAGATCGAGCACGCGTACCGGCTCCCCGTTCGCGCCGAAGGCCAGGCGGTGCGCCAGAAACTGCGCCGCGCCATAGCTCATAGGGAAAATATCCAGCACGAAGTCGTGGAAGAACTCCGCGCCGCTCTTCTCCTCGTTCACGGCGCTGACCGGTTCGCCCGTGGCCACCACGTCGTTGAGATGCAGCCAGCGCGGAATCAAATGCTCGCTGCAGTGCCGAATGAGTCCGCCCTGGAAGGTGGGCTTCGTGCTGACCAGGAACGCTGCCGCCTCAGGCGCGAGCGCGTAGCGGCCTTGCCCGTCATTGGTCAGATACTGGAGCCCAACCAGCGCGTTCATGATCGCCGTGAGCCCGCGGACCGAGGCGCCGGTGGCGTTCGCCGTTTCGGCGATTGTCATGGCGCCGCCGTCGAGAACGTCGAAGACTCGATGACGGATCGCCGCTTCCAGCACGAGCGGCGGCACGTAGCCCCACGCCATTTGCATAATTCGTTCCGGGGTCACCTGAGCAGGAGTTGCCGTGGCCATTTGCTGTGTCGCTCCAATCTGAATTGGTTGTGGGGAAGTGCACGCGGGACGCGCGGGATGAGTGTAGCAGGTCAGCCTCGCATGGCGGCAAACGGCGGAGTGTGGGGTGAAATAAGAAATTCGCGGGTTGCCGCTTTCGAGCCTCGCCCGTGGCAGAAGGCTCCTGGGGACGTTATCATCGGAAGGCATCCGCCGGCGCAAGTCCGCCAGCTCCGGCATGACGCTCGTTTCCGCTGCGACAGGCAATCCACGCGTGACCGATTCTGCGTACATCTTGTGTGGCCGAAGCGAGGCCTCGTGACTGCGTCGATGCAGCCTGCACCGGACTCGGCCCTGGTCGAGCGCATGATAACGGGAGACGAAAGCGCGCTGGTCGCGGTGTACGACCGGTACGCCGCCATGATCTTCGGCATGCTGGTGCGAATGCTGCGCGACCGGCAGGCGGCCGAAGAGATTCTGCAGGACCTTTTCTTTGAGCTGTGGCGGGGCGCGGCGCGCTTCGATGCGAGCCGGGGCTCGCTGCCGGCGTGGCTGATGGTGATTGCGCGCAACCGGGCACTCTCGCGCCTGCGGACGCGCCAGTATCGCGAAATTCCGGAGGACATTGAAGCCTTCCCCGCGAATGCGGTGGCTTCGTCCGTCAACCTGGCGGACGATTCCGAGCGAAACTTGCTGATGGAGAAACTGAGGACGGCCATGGCGGCGCTGCCGAGCGAGCAGCGAGAGGCGGTGGAGCTGGCCTATTTTGAAGGGATGACACAGAGTGAAATTGCTGCGCGGACGGGAAGCCCGCTGGGTACAGTGAAGTCCAGGGTACGGGCAGCGCTGCAGTCGCTGAAGCTGATTTTTGATGATGGAACGACACGTCAATCCGGAAGATCCTGACCTCTACGTCCTGGGGGCGCTCGAGGGCGAGGAGAAGCAGGCGTTCGAGGCACACGTGCGCGTCTGCCCGGCCTGCGCGGCGGAGCTGGAGGCTGCGCGCGAGCGGGTTGCCCTGATGGGCCTGGCCG
>JBARMS010000194.1:0-7009 GCA_049802575.1 Acidobacteriaceae bacterium
GTTCGTCTACCGGCTGAGTTAGTCGAGGAGCTGCGCGCGGAGGGTGAAGCTGGCGGCGCGAGCCTGAGTTGGGCGGTGCGGCGCCGACTGGAAGGCAGAGGCCGTGCGGACGGCGCACGAGCCCGCAGGGCCGCAGAGAGCGGGCATCATGGTGGTGGTGGTGGAAACTTGCCGGTGGCGACCGACCCGGCGGAGTAGGAATGCTCCCCCATGCGAGTAGGTAACACTCCGTGCAAGTAGGTACTAACCTATGTGAATAGATGTCAACCCATGCAAATAGATGGCAGGCTATAACAAGGCAGGTTTATTTTGTGGTTCCGGAGTACCCAATTCTAGGTGCACCCGGTAAAGGTCGATTGTAAGATGTCTACATGAGGCTTGCGTATCTGATTCGCACGTGGCGTTACCATGAGGAGTTGAGTGTCCGGGAAGCGGCCAAACGCATTGGCATCCCGTCGAGCACCCTCCAGCGCTTCGAGAAGGGCAAGCCTATGAGCAGCGAGACGTTGGTAATCGTCTGGCGCTGGATGCTGGAGGAAACTGAATCTTCATGATGAGTCCTTCCCAATTCGCAGTGTGGTTGCATGAACGCCGGAACTCCGGCGAAACGTTGAAGGCCATCGGCGATAGCCTTGGCGTGAGCCATGTGACGGTGATCGGATGGCTCAGTGGCCGACAAAACCCCTCCCGTATGGCGCTGGTGCTGGCTGGAGAACTCGCGCATGGCCCCATGGAGATGGCCGCTGGCCTCCCCGAACCATCGCAATACGCCAAGTGCAGCGCGCACCTGGCGGGTCAGGGGGTATAAGCCATGAGCTACCCAGGATTTGCCATCGGCGCACAGATGGCCGAAGAACGTCAGCGGGAACGTGAGCAGCGCGCCGAAGAACAGCGGCAGGCGCAGCTTGAAGTCATCCGCAATGCCGGGTTGACTCCTGAGGCGCAGGCCGACGCCGTTCGCACGCTCTACCAGCGCGACCCAAGCGCCTTACGGCAGCACGTCGAGAACCTGACGGGGCGGCTGGTGGGCCGCAAACCGCAGCCGACGCCGATGGCCTACGCGCCGCAGTCCACCACGACTCAGCCTGCGCCCATGACCATCGGCGGAATGACTATCCCCGCGCCGCGGCCCGTCACTGTGAGCTACCCGGGGGCGCGCACGCAAGCAGAGCGGCGGGACCAGGACCTTTCGGGAGGGAGGACGCAGCAGCAACAGACTGTGGACCTCTACAACGCCGAAACCGGCGCGCAGCAGGATGCGCAGCTCGCAGGAACGCAGAAGCTTTTCGACTGGTACCAGTCGCTGCCGCCGGAACAGCAGAGAACCGCTGGCCCCATGCTTGGAATCGCTCCCCGCGGTACGTGGAAGGAGTTCACGGGGCCGAACGGCGAGCGCCAATACTTCGACCTGAACGATCCGCAGCAGATTCCTCCCGGCTGGAACGCCACGGGAGGAGCAGTGAAGCCGCAAATGAGGACCCTTCAAGGCCATCTGGTTCTGGTCGACCCATTCAGCGGGAAGAAGCTTCGCGATCTAGGACCTGTGGGAACGGCCAGGATCACGCGCCGTCAGACGATGCAACCGGGAGATGACGGGCAAATGCACCTGGTCACCCTGACCTCCATCACGACGCCGGACGGAGCGTCCATCGATGTCGAGCCCGACGCTCCCGCTCCCGATGCCGGCGGCGGTGGCGCTCCCGCTCCCGCTACGACCAAAGGGCCGGCGCCGAGAGTGCCAGCGAAAAACGCGCCCCAAGTCACGGCGCAGTCGGGAAAAGGTCCGGCGCCGAGAGCCGGTGGCACCTCGAGCGGTCCTGTTGTGCCAGGGTTCTCCACGCTGGCGCGGTCGAAGAATCCAGTCTTCAAGTCCGACGTGGCGGCGTACACGAAACTCAACGAGGACGCCAATACGAAGGAAGAGGCCTACCGCTCTGCGCAGGGCGCCCTCGCCTCAGGTTCAACGCCGTCGAGCGACCAGGAGCTCATCTACTCGTGGGTGCGGTCGAACGTTCAGGGCGCAGGCCGGATGACACAGGCGGAGTTCCGGCAGGCCGCCAGCGTGGGTTCCCTACCGGAGCGGGCGCAGATCGCGTGGGAGAAATTGAAATCTGGCAAGTTGCCGACCGAGATTGAGCAGATGTTCCTTGCGGACATCCAGCGATCGGCGCAGGTGGCGCGCCAGGCGGCGAACGACGCGAAGGCCCAACTCCAGGCGCCCGCGGCTCCTGCGCCCGGCACCGCGCCTGTTGTCGCCCCCACCCAGCCTCCTGCTGCCTCGGGATTCAACTGGGAGAAATACCCGCAATGAACACCGCTCCTCCTGTACCGATGATCGCTCCGGATGGCAGCTTCCACTGGATCCCCAACGCCGACGTCGATGCCGCGGTGCGCAAGGGAGGTGGCAAGGCGGCCGTTCGTATCGCCGATCCCAAAGGCGTGCAGCGGTGGATACCGCACGATGTGGCTGCGGAAGCTCTCCGCGCGGGCGGTAAACTCGTTCCGCTCTCGGACTACCCTAAACCTCCCGCTCCGTCGGCCTTCAATCGTTTCGTGTCCTCAGCCGTCGCACCCATCAAAGGTGCGGTGAAGTCCTTCAGTGGCAATCCCACGCCGGAAGAAGCGAAGGCGGGACTGACCACGCCCTACGACACGGCGATGCGGCCCTTTGAGCGCGCCGTGGAAGCCCAGACCGGCCAGGTCGACGAGGCGAACGACCTACGGAAGCAGGGACGCTACAGCGAGGCCGGAGCGCACTATATCGCGTCTGCGGTGCCGTTGCTTGGACCGTGGGTGGCCGACGCCACGCAGGAGTATTACGACCAGCTTGGGAAGGGTGACACGGCTGGCGCGGTGGGAACGGCCGCGGGGAATGCTGCCATGGCGTTCGCGCCGGAAGCGGCGGGGAAGATAAAAGAATTGGCTCCGCGAGCGGCTTCAGCGGCTGGCGACCTTGCGATGCGTCCAGTGCGGGCGGTGACCGGAGCGGGACCGCGTGCGGTGCGCGGGCTGGTGAAAGATACGGCAGACGCCAACGCAACGGCGGCGGCAAAGGCGGCAGAGCAAACCGCGACGGACCGCGCGACGGTGGACAAGGCCAATGCCAAATTGTCGACGGATCGGCAGGCCGACGTGCGCTCTCACTTCGACAAGACGCAGGCGGCAAAGACGGCCGCAGAGCAGCGCGCCGGGGTCGCTTCCCGCAAGTCTGCGCTCGAAACCGGGGTGCGCACCCTCAGCGACAAATTCCAGGGCGACCTGAAGGCGGTACGCGAAAAGGCCGCCGGTGAAGCGGATGCCAAGTACCAGGCGCTCAACGCCGCGCTCGGAGAGATGCCGGCCAACGGTGAGTTTCTTCCAAACGCGCTGGTCGAAGCCTCGGAGAAGATCAGGGGATCGGAGACGGAGCCGACCATCTTTCGCGACATCGAGAAGAAGATTCAGCGCGGCGACGGATTCACGTACACCGACCTCCAGGGCTACTACTCGGAGTTGGGCCGCGAACTGAAGCGCGGGACGCTGCCGGGGGACGTGTACACGGCCTACAACAGCCTCCAGGACTCCATCGGCGACGAGATGCAGCGCATTGCCGATACGCAGGGGCTGGGGCCGCAATTGACGGACGCCCGCACGACGTGGCGCAACCTGAAGCAGACCTTCTACGATCCGAAGTCGCCACTGCGCAAGGCGCTGGACGCGAAGGAAGCAGGCGGGGCGATCAAGGTTCTCTCCGGGAAGGATCGCACCGGCATCGAGGCGCTGGCGAAGTACGATCCGCAACTGGCCCAGCGAGCGAATACGATCCGGGGATATCAGGAGGAGGCTAACGGGACACGCTTACCATCAGCCTCCACGAAGCCAGCGCCTCGCCTCGCGCCCCGGACTGAGCCCGCGCCATACCCGGCTGCGAAGATCCCCGAAGTGAAGAAACTCGGCCCACGGGCGATCCAGGAAGCGAAGGCGGAGATCCTGCAGAAGGGTGCGGACAGGGTACGCAGCATAGGGCGGCGAGCCGCGATGTACGGCTTTGTGGACGCACCGGTGGAGATAGCATTGGGTGCGGCCAAGGGAATCCCTGCTCTCGAGATCATAGGGGCCTTGAGGGTTCCAGGCGCGCTCATCACGTCTGAAGTGGCTGCTCAGATTCTGGAAAGCCCCAAGGTGGTCAGTTTCCTCACCGAAGCGACCCCGCGTGACGTGGCGGCTATTCCCGCCGATCTCCGCGGCGACTTTCCGCAGATTGTCCGGCGTGCGCAGGCGCAGGGCATCAAGGTGAGTCCGGCCCTTACGCTGGCCTTCCGGGGAGCAGCAGCGCTGGCACCGCGTCGACAGGAGCAGAATCCTACCGATGCCTGGTCAAGCGGCCAGCAGTGATCGTGCCAGCCAAGCATGCCAGCGTCTCGCGCAGTGGATCCTCGCTTGTCGGTTTCCCCATAGGCTGCAATTGATCTTTCGTGACCTTTTCCTGAAGTGCACCGGCAGCATGCTGTTATAGTGAGGCCCACCATCTTCCCAAACCAGAGATGCACGATTTTACCGAGACTTATCGCGGGTATTCCGCCGACCAGCTGGCTCTCCTTTCAGGGCAGATCGATTCCCTGACGGAAGCCGCGCGCTGCGCCCTCCTGGCCGAAATCCGAGTCCGCGGCTTGAGTGCGGAAAAGCTTTCAGAGCTTCGCACAGGGCTAGCCGAGCACGCGGCATCTGTCGACAAGGAACGCCAAGAGGCCCGACGAGCGACAGTGCTGGAGGGTCTCAAACGGCTCGTCTTCCGTTTCGTGGCTGGAGGCATCGCGGTGTTATTGCTGTATCTCATTCACAGGTTCTGGAAGCACTGAATCACCCCATCGACTGTCCCATTTGTGCGAAATTAACTCGTCATTCAGACAGCGGAATCGTGGCGTGCGCTGATGTTTCTCGCGGTTTCGTACACTTTGTGGGCTGAAAATCCAGGATTCACCGGGCAGGCCACATTGATAAGAATCCCGGCGTGAAACTGGCCACGAGCAGGCGCAGCAGAGGGCGTGCGAGGCTATGGGCCTAACGGGGATGGGAGCGCAGTTCCGCGAGGATTTCCCGCTGGCAACGCAGGATCTTTTCCTGAGATTCGGCGAAGGCACAGAGGACAACGCCCGCGGCGGTAAGGCCGACGCAGCAGGCGAGGGCAACGCCAAGATGCAGGTGAAAGTTGATCAGGGCTGGCGGCAGAAACCCCATCGCTACGACGAAGGGAATCCACCAGCGACCTCCGATCACACGATCAGCGATCTGGATGGACTGATAGAGGGCGCGAAACGGCAGCTTGATGAGCCACCCCAGTAGGTGGAATGGGGCGAGCAACAGGGCGCGGATCAGCTCTCCTGCCTTCCGCCACAATGGCTCATGTCGCCGATAGTGCCAGCGCGCGCTCAACAGGAGGATAACCTCGCCGGCGAACACCGTTGAGCCAATGGCCCAAAGCCTGGCGTTCGAGGCGCCACTGCTGTAGGGCCCAGCAATCGAGAAGGAAGCTAAGGTCAGGGCTAGGCAGAACAGCAGGAAATACGTCGCAATGTTGCTGTAGAGACCAGACGAGTCGGAGGTTTTCATCGTTCACCTCGGGGTTTTCAGGGTAGCACGGACTCGGCGATCACTTTGGGGAAGGAAAGGCGAACAGGGGCGACCTGTGCTCCTGTGGCATGAGGGGTTAAGAGTGATTCTGATCACCCACGATGCCGATAGAGCTTGATAAGACGGAGGGGGAGCCGAGTTTGATGAGGCTTGCGGCCACACTATTGCATCTGATACAACGTGGGGCTATGGAGCACTCCTCTCCGCGTGGCCTGACTAGGGCTGCCCCCGACCTGTAAAATGAGGAGACAACGAATGCCTACCACCTTTTTGAACCTGACGGACCTTGATAATCGCATCCGTGACTTCGAGGAGCGCTTCCAGATTGACAGCGTGGAAATGCTCCAGAATGAGTCAGCCCGAGCGCGCATCTCTGAAGACCTGCTCCTCCGCTGGGAGGCGTACCTTAAGCAACGGGTATACCTCCGCGACCAGAACATGGAACGGCACAGCACCTACCTGTATGACGTGCGCCGCGGAGATCCCATTACTGAACATCAAGAAGCTGACGAAGTCGCCTTCGCAGCCTGATTCGTGGATTATTTCCAGTTCCGTCGATCACTGGAAGAGTCTCTCGCGGGTCTCCGCCTCCCTTCCGATTGTCGCCTTCGTGAACCTGAATGGGAGGTGCTCCGACCACCCGATTCGTGGACGATCACGTATTTTATCGAGTTTCCAGACGGCAAACACATTCGCATCTGGGAGCTCTATGAGAAATTTGCGGGCCTCCAGGAGAGCCGCAGGACGCAGTGGGCGTATCACTATGGACCGACCTCATCCTTCGAGGAGGGGGGATCGGCAGCGCGAGGAAGCCCTGACGATCCTCTCGACCTTCGGATTGATACATGTGGCGGTCTGCACATGCATTACGGCGCGCGGGAGCCACACTACAACCAACTCCGAATTGCCGGCTTGGATCTGGCATCGATCAATGCCCTCGGATTTGTGAAGGCCGTCCTAAAACATCGGGCCACCGGAAAACCTCTTCAGCAAATACTTAAATTTAGGATCGAAAACAAATGAGCGGCAGCTTCACTGCGGGTACGACCTACTTTCTCCAGGAAGGGCGCGAGAATCTGCCCGAATGCCTGAAAGTCGCCTTCCAGGCCGCAGCGCAACAGAACATCAGCAAAATCGTGATCTTCACGGCCTACGGCGAAGGAGTCAGGCGGGCCCTAACGGATTTCTGTTCGCGTTCGGAATATCGACACATCAAGCTGGTTGCTGTGACCTTTCCCGCGGGACGCGTTTTCAAGAATGCCGACGGTGACGAAGTGAGCGTACAAATCGCGGATGACGTCACAGCGATGATGCAGGAAAGGGGGGTGCCCTTAGTCAGGGCTCATCTTCCCTTCGATCCAATCGATCCCGGGGCCGCGCTCAAAACCAAGGTCGGAGG
>JBARMS010000195.1:0-4295 GCA_049802575.1 Acidobacteriaceae bacterium
TGCAAAAGAAGATGGAAAGCAGCGAGCAGAAACGTATATGCCGTGCACCTATGCTTACGTGCGGCGCGTTTTATCTCCTGAAACGAAGCTGCGTCGATGTGGATACGGATGCATTCACCCTGAGCCAGCAACACGTCTGGCCGCGGCCGCGATGAAGGAAGACACAAATCCGGAACTCCCGACAACGTCTTCTGCCAATAAGCCCACATGCGGTCGGCTGCGGGACTGCTCATCAGATTTCTTTCCCACTCAACGAAATCCCGATATTCCGCCTCGATCGGTAGCAGGTTGTGGTGGCGTCCAGCGACATCCGCCGAATATATCTCGCGTAAGTCTTCGATGAAAATTCCGACCGACCAGTGATCGATAATCAGATGGTCCACTTTGAAATAGATCACGTCGGCGTCCCGCTGCTCAAAGACCTTAATGCTGAACATGGGCCGTGTAACATCGAACGGGCGACCGAAGTCTTCCTGGAGTCTCTCCCTTATCTCCTCATCCGTCCAGCCCGCCGCATCAATGAACTCGGCCGGAGGAGGCACTGAAGAGAGGACGCGTTGAACCTGCTGGCCTTCCTGATCCTCCAGGAAGACCGTACGCAAGATCGCGTGGCGTTCTGTCATGCGCTCTACCGAGCGACGGAAAGAGGCCCGGTCCAAGGGGGGCGATGCTTTGGCAGTCAATGCCACATTTGAGAAGGCGAATTCCGGTAGCATCTTATGGCCGAACAGGCCGGCATGTTGCCCGTACGACAGCGGAAACTCCGTTTCCGCGTCTGTCGATGCCAGAGGCTGCGAGTCTTCGACGGCCTCGACCACCTGCCCAGTGATCCAGATCTGCAACCCGGCCAGGCTTAGGCCCTCCAGCAAGCGAACGACGGGAATGGAGACTCCCAGATCGGCCGTGATTTGGTTCCGAAGCTCAAGTGCCATCAGAGAATCAAGTCCGAAATCGGTAATGTCGGTTTGCGGGTTGAGGCTTTCAAGGGGAACGCCCAAGACCTGCGCGAGAAGCTGAGTCAGGTGATCGAGCAGACGCCGGCTGCGCTCTTCCTTTGGAATTTGGCGGAACTGGTCGAGAAAACTCTTCGGTTTTGCTGTCTCGGGCAGAGGGCCGGTATGCTCCGTCGTCGCAGCGACCTGCTCAAGGAATTTCTGCCCCGGGTGTGCTCGGGAAAACGAGCTCCAGTCAATGACAGCAACTCCAATTTGGGGAAGGGCTGCTGCGAGCGCGCGTCCAAGGGCTGCGAGTGCCACTTGTGGAGGCAACAACTGAGCTCCGGCCTGCGACTTGCCTCGCGCGACGGTCCGAGCCGCCATTCCGGCCTCAGCCCACCCGCCCCAGTTGAGCGAGGTCGCCGTGAGCCCATGTGCCTTTCGGTAATGAGCCAGGGCGTCCAGTACGGCATTTGCCGCGGCATAGTTCGCCTGCCCGAATGATCCGGTCACCGACGCAAACGAAGAGAATAGGACAAAGAAATCAAGCGGCCCGCTGTTCAGCGTCAGGTGGTGTAGATTCCAAGCGCCCAATGTCTTGGGTGCCAGAACTCTAGCAAACCGGTCCCAACTCTGTTGCACAAGCATTCCGTCGTCCAGCACGCCGGCAAGGTGCATGACTCCGCAGATCGGTCCCTGTATTGCGACAATCTTATGGAACACCTCAGCGAGTTCGGAGCTTTCGGCTATGTCGACCGCGTATGTTTCGGCCTGGACGCCCCCGGCTCGAAGCGATTCGAGAACTTCGGACGCTTCCGCAGACGGCGGCCTCCGGCCCATGAGCGCCAGCTTCCGGGCGCCATGATCGGCCATCCATCGGGTTACCAACAGACCCAAACCACCCATGCCGCCGGTGATGAGATACACTTTGTCGGCCGAGAACACAGGATCTGGATATTGCGATAGCGCCCGGTTCTGGAGCCGCGGGACATAACGCTGCCCGTTGCGGATCGCAGTCTGGTCCTCGCCATCGTTCTGCAGGATCGCGTCCAACAAAAGAGCAGAAGATCCGTCGAGAGCCGCGCCGGAATCCAGGTCCACGATGCCTCCCCAAGAATCCCGGTTTTCAAGTGCAAACGTTCTGGCAACACCCCACAGTGCTGCCTGTAGACAATGGGCGGGCGGTTCGCCAACCGTGACTGCCTGTGCGCCGGATGTCACCACCCATAACTTGGTTCTGCGCTCCGCGGCAGTGATCCACTTGGCCAACGGAAGTAAGCCTGCCAAGGATTCGGACAGGCCCACTTCCATTGTGGAAGGGTCAAGTTCTCGCGAAGCGTAACGGTCCGAGCTCGCCAGGTAGACTACAACGTCGCTCGAAGCGAGGCTCGGATCAATCTCGTTAGGGCGGACGGTCACAGGCGCACCGCCGAGGTCGCGGATGCGGTTCGCAAACGTTGCGGCCAATCCGTGACCATCGGAAACAATGAGCCATCTCCCGACTCCGATGCCCTGTTGGGTTGGTTTTAGGAGCTTTACCTGCCAGGAAATCTCGTACGTGCACCGGTCAACATTGTCGGAGACGGAAACGGCTTCGGAGAGTGCGGCCTGTGTTGCGGAGACTCCTCGCGGCCGTTGCGGCACCGTGACATCCACCCAGTATCTTTGGCGTTCAAAGGGGTAGGTGGGTAGTGGAATGCGGCGCCGAGCGTAGGGCTCATCGTACCCCGCCCAGTTCACTTCCGCCCCTTGCACATACAAGGAACCCAGGGCCCCCAGCATTTGCTCCCATTCCCCGCGGTTCTTCCGCAGCGACTGCACCCACAGCCGCTCACCACCCTCCAGACACTGTTGCCCCAGCCCGCTTAGCGTGCTCCCCGGGCCGGCTTCAACAAACGTCCGGTAACCAGCCAGCGCTTCTATCCCCTCCTGGAACCGCACCGGCTGCCGCACCTGCCGCCGCCAATACCCCGGCTGACTCATCTCCCCAGCTACCACTGCCCGTCCCGTCACACTGGAGATCAACACCAGCCGCGGCTCCTTCCACCGAACCTCGCCCGCCGCCGCGGCAAACTCCTCCTCCATCTCCTCCATCTGCGGCGAGTGAAATCCGTGAGACACGCTCAGACGCTGTATCCCGATCCCTTCCCGGCTCAGCCTCCCTCCCGCCTCTTCGACCTCCGCCTCATACCCCGAGATCACTACGCTCTCAGGCGCATTGATCGCCGCCACCGCGACCCGTCCCTCCAGTCCCTTCAGGGCCAACCGTACACGGTCTTCCCCCGCACGCACGGCCGCCATCGCGCCCCGTCCCTTGGCACCCTGCATCAGTCGCCCCCGCAGCGCGATCAGCTGCAGCCCCTCACCAAGCGTGCACATCCCGGCCACACACGCCGCCACATATTCCCCAACGCTGTGACCCAGCACCGCACCAGGTTCGATCCCCCAACTCCGCCACAGCTCACTCAACGCATACTCAATCGCGAACAGCGACGGTTGCGTATAGGCTGTCTGCTCCAACAACTCCGTCGACCCGCCCCATAACACCTCCAGCAGCGGCTTCTCCAGCTTCCCCGTCAGCAGTTCCGCGCACTCTTCCAGGCTGCGCCGAAACACTGGCTGGCTCTCATACAGTTCCCGCCCCATCCCCGCATACTGCGCTCCCTGACCGGGAAACAAAAACACCGCTCGCACGCCTTCACGCTCACGTACCGCCTTGCCCGGCAATGCACCCAGCAGACGCTCGCGCAGCTGTCCCCGCGAACTCCCTGTCACGGCCAGACGATGCGTGAAGTGCGCCCGACCCGCTCCCGCCGTATAGCAGATGTCCCCCACATCCGCAGCCAAGCCTTCCAACGCTTCGCCATAACCCTGAGCCAGCTGTCCCAGCGCCGCTTCGCTGCGCGCCGAAAGCACCAACAGGTGCGCCGGACGTTCCCTCTCCCGTTGCGCTGCTGCCTCCTCCGGCGCCTCTTCCACGATCACATGCGCGTTGGTCCCGCTGAAACCGAACGAACTCACACCAGCCCGCCGCGGTCGATCGCTGCGCGGCCACTCAATCGCCTCCACCGGAACGCAAACCGGCACTCCCGCCCAGTCGATATGCGGATTCATTTCCCGGAAATGCAGGTTGGCGGGAATCTGCTCGTGCTCGAGCGACAGCACCGCCTTCATCAACCCGGCAATGCCGGCAGCCGATTCCAGATGCCCGATGTTAGTTTTCACCGCTCCCACTACCAGCGGATGGCTCGAGCTCCGATTCGCACCATAAATCGCTGCCAGCGCGTGCGCCTCGATCGGATCGCCTAGGGACGTCCCCGTTCCGTGCGTCTCCACATAATCGATCTCATTCCCTTCCAC
>JBARMS010000196.1:0-33413 GCA_049802575.1 Acidobacteriaceae bacterium
GCATCATTGGACTCGTGGTGATGGTAGCGCTGTCGACGCTGGTGTTTGGGCTGTCTTTCTTCGTCTACGGCTCGATGCTGGCGGCGTTTTTGCTGGTGCTCTTTCTGTTTGGGATTTCGCTGGGAATCTTCGGCAGCGCGCTGGTGCTGCGCTTTGGGCCCGCCGCGGAGTGGTTCATCTGGCCGATTCCGGCCTTCATCTCGCCCCTGGCCTGCGTGTTTTATCCGCTGGCCACGCTGCCGCGGTGGATGCAGTGGATAGCGCGGCTGATTCCGCCGAGCTACGTGTTTGAGGGCATGCGCGGCGTGCTGCTGGGCCACGGAGTGCGAAGCCTGAATCTGGCTGTCGGAAGTGCGCTGGCGCTGGGGTATTTGCTCCTCATGGCACGGGCCTTCACGGCCGTGTACCGGCACGCGGTGCGGACGGGGCTGATTGCGCGCTACAGCGCCGAGACCGTCAACTAAAGAGGTGTAGCCCGCTTCTCCCTATAATTGGAAAGCGCGCCCAAAGGTTCCGATCCGCCTGGAGCCCGCGCATTGCGCAAGGTGAGCCAACGTTGAAGCCCGTCAAGAGAAACCGCGCAGGCGCGAAGAAGACACGGCGAAAAGTTCAGGCGAAGCAGAAAGCCATCCGCCGCGGTCACGCTGAAGCGCCGAAACCGATCGGCTCGCGCAATTGGAAAAGCACCAGCACGGCGGGGAGAACGGCACCGGCAGCTCGTGCGCATTCGTCGCGCCCGGGCACTGACCCGCGCGGCCCGATGCAGCGCGAAATCCCGCAAGTTCCGGCGGGCGAGACCCGTCGCGAGACCCGTGGATTCCGTGAGGAGCGGCCCGCGCCGCCGGGAACTCCGATTTTTGCCATTGCTGGCCGGCCGAATGTCGGCAAGTCGACGCTGTTTAATCGGCTCACCGGAACGCGGCGCTCGATTGTGGGCGATGAGCCTGGCATTACGCGGGACCGCATTTATGGCGAGGTGACGTGGGCAGGGCGCACGGCACGGGTGATCGACACCGGCGGCATGGTTCCCGATGATGAGGCGCTGATTCCGGCAGAAATCTTCCGGCAAGCGCGATTCGCGCTGGATGAGGCCGATGCCATCGTCATGGTGGTGGATGGGCGGACGGAGCTGGCTGCGCCGGACCTGGACCTGGCGCGATTGCTGATTCGATTGGGAAAACCGCTCTTCCTCGCGGTGAACAAGATCGATGCGCAGAGCATGGAAGCGGCGGCGGAGAACTTCCGGCGGATGGGGATCCGCCGCCTGACGCCGATTTCTGCCGAACATGGACACGGAATCGGCGATCTGCTGGACGAGGTCTTCGCGGTGCTGCCGCAAGGCCCTGCCGCGGCCGGCAGCGAGGCTGAAGCGGAATCGGATGGCGACGCTCGGCATCGGACACACGGCGAGTTTGAGCAGCACGAAACGCGGGTGGCGATCATCGGGCGGCCGAATGTAGGCAAGTCCACGCTGCTGAACGCCCTGACGGGATCGGCGAGGGCGATCGTATCGCCAGTGGCCGGCACGACGCGCGACGCGGTCGACGAGCTGATGCAGTACAAGGACAAGGAACTGCGCATCGTCGATACAGCCGGCATCAGGCGCAAGGGCAAGACGCACCTGATGGCGGAAAAGCTGTCGGTGGTGATGGCGCGACGGCATCTGGAACAGGCGGACGTGGCGCTGCTGGTGATTGACGCGACGGAGGGCGTAACGGCCGGGGATGCGACCATCGGCGGCTACGCGCACGAGAGCGGGCGCAGCGTGATCATCGTTGTGAACAAATGGGACCTGGTGACAACGGGAAGAACGGACGGCAAGCCTCCTGCGGATCGCGCGATCTTCGAGCCGCAGCTCAGGGCCGTGCTGAAATACCTGAGCTACGCGCCGGTGCTCTTCATCTCCGCCGTTGAGGGAAGGAATGTGCCGCGTGTGCTGGATGAGGTGTTGCAGGTGGCGGCGGAGCGGCGAAAGCGGGTTTCAACGGGACAGATGAACCGGTTCCTCGAAAAGATCGATTTTCAGCGCGCCAGCGTGCCAATGTCGAAAAGGATTCGAATTTATTACATGACGCAGGCTGCTGTCGCCCCGCCAACCTTTGTGCTGTTCACGGATCGCAGCGTCAAGCTGCACTTTTCCTTCGAGAGATTTCTGGAGAATCAAATTCGCGCGGCCTTTGGGTTTGCGGGCTCCCCGATTTGGTTTAAAGTGCGCGCACGCAATCAG
The DNA here is from genome assembly GCA_049802575.1 of Acidobacteriaceae bacterium. GTDB lineage: Bacteria > Acidobacteriota > Terriglobia > Terriglobales > Acidobacteriaceae > Palsa-343. The sequence goes on from JBARMS010000196.1 coordinate 2,228, forward strand.
TCCGCAGAAGAGAAGTAAAACTGGCAACGCGGACCCGGTCTCTGCTATCGAACTTGATATAGGCGGTAACGCTTGAACACCCGACCAAGGAGGATGAATGTCCAGAGTTCGGACGCAACCAACTGAATCGGCAACAAAGCGGAACATCTCAATAGACCCGCACAGCCGCGGGTGGAGGGAGACTCGAGCTGAGATCGCTCCTCCGGGGCCGTTGCTGGAATATAGCCGGCGGGGAGGAGACCGGTTGCGAGATATTGCTCTCTTCTTCGGAGGCGAATTCACGGCGGGCTAAGAAGCTTCCACGCGAATCGCACAGACGGACGCGCGCGGCCCGTGACGCCGGAAGGGATCGCGGGTTGCGGGTTCGGGAAATGCGCCTGGTGTGGAAGCTAACGGCAGGCGAAGCGACCTTCGTTTTGCCGAATCAGAATGGGACCGGGCGACAGAGGTCGCCACGCGGCAGGAACCGCAGGGACAGACTTTCAGAGTCGACCGGAAAACCAACCAGAAAACGAGGCGAGCTGTTCGGAAACGGACAGCTCGCTTTTTCTTTGTCAGCAGAGCGCCCGGGAACCTGGCGAGACATTGCCGCCTAATTGTGAAGAGCCGGCAATTTTCCTGAAGTTGGAACGAACTACGGAATCCGACCGACCCGTGGCAAGAAACGTACTCCGCTGGGTCGGTTGACTTCGCACCGATCCTGTATCCTGAGCACATATTCCGCTTATTGCCTTATCGTGAATTCCTAACCGCAGAGGCCCGCTGGTGAAGTCGCAAGCGCTCATATCGATTCTTGGCATGCCGCTTTTGCTGGCCGCTGGAGCGTCTGGCTGCAAGCAGCCTCAGACCCAGCAGCCAGCTCAGGCGATGCAGGCAATGCCGGTGCAGACCATCACCGTGGCAGCGGCGCCGGTTCCGCAGAGCGACGAATACGTGGCGACGATTAAGTCGCGCCGCTCGGCCACCATCAATCCGCAGGTGGATGGCAACCTGACGGCGATCCTGGTGCACTCCGGCGAGCAGGTGAAAGCCGGTCAGCTGCTCATGCAGATCGATCCGGCGAAGCAGACAGCGGCCGTCGCTTCGCAGGATGCCACTGACCAGCAGTTGCAGGCGGTGTATCAGTACAACCAGCTCCAGGTCGACCGGCAGCGCAAGCTTTTTGCCGACGGCGTGATCAGCAAGGACGCGTTGGATCAGGCAGAGCAGGCGTTCGCCAGCGCAAAGGCGAATTACGACGCGGGCGTGGCCACGCTCCACACCCAGCAGCAGCAGCTGGGCTATTACCGGATCGTCGCGCCATTCGATGGAATTGTCGGGGACATTCCCGTCCATATCGGGGATTACGTTTCGTCCTCGACCATGCTGACGACGGTGGATGAGAACAAGGATCTTGAAGCGTATATCTATATCCCCACGGAACGCGCTGCGCAGGTTCGCAACGGCCTGGGTGTGCAGATACTCGACAACAACGAAAAGCCGGTGGAGACCACCTCGATCGACTTCGTTTCGCCCGAAGTGGACAACGGGCTGCAGGGCATTCTGGTTAAGGCGCCGGTGCACTCAACCGCACTGCGGAATGCACAGCTCGTGAAGGCGCGCGTGATCTGGGGCGTGAGCGCCAAGCCGGTGGTTCCGGTGCTGGCGGTGACGCGGCTGGGGGGACAGGCGTTTGTGTTTGTCGCGCAGAGCGCGGGGAGCGGGAAGTTTGTCGCGCATCAGCAGGCCATCACCCTCGGCGACACGATGGGCAATAACTATGCAGTGCTCAGCGGACTCCAGAACGGAGACAAGGTGATTGTTTCCGGCACGCAGTTCCTGATGGACAACATGCCGGTGATTCCGCTGCCCAGCGCGCCGCCAGCGGGCGCGGGATCGCCGGCCGCAGGAAGCTAGCTCCGAGCTGATTCAGCGCCAGATCGGGAAAGCACAAGAGGGATTGCTTGGTCGACTTCTTTATTCACCGTCCGGTATTTGCAACCGTCTGCGCGCTCCTCATTATTCTTGCCGGCGCGGTGGTCATACCCACCCTGCCCATCTCGCTCTACCCGCAGCTCGCGCCACCCCAGGTGACCGTTTCGAGCTTCTACATCGGGGCGAACTCCAGCCAGGTAGAGTCGGCTGTGACTCGTCCGCTGGAAGAAGCGATCAACGGCGTGCCGGGGATGCGGTACATCCAGTCGACAAGCGCGAACGACGGCAGCAGCGCCATCACCACGACGTTCGACACGGGCTACAGCCTCGACGTCGCCGCCGTCGACGTGCAGAACCGCGTGACCTCAGCCTCGGGGTTGCTGCCGGCCGAGGTCAACCAAACCGGAATCACGGTGAGCAAGGCGAACAGCAATTTCGTCTTCGGCGCCGGCGTCTGGTCCGACAATGGCAAGTACAGCAATCTCTTCCTGAGCAACTATCTTGACGTGTACGTTAAGGATGCCCTGAAGCGCGTGCAGGGGGTAGGCGACGTCACTATCTTCGGCATCGGCCAGTACGCGATGCGTATCTGGCTCGACCCGGTCAAGCTCGCAGCTCGCCAGCTCACGGCGTCTGACGTGGTGGCTGCCCTGCAGGAACAGAACGTCGAGATCCCTTCCGGACAGCTGGGCGCGCCGCCATCGGACAACAAGCAGGCCTTTCAGATCACCGTGAACGTGGTCGGCAGGCTTTCCACGCCCGAGCAGTTCGACAACATCATCATCAAGAACACCCCGAACGGCATTGTGCAGATCAAGGATGTGGGCCACGCGGAACTGGGCTCGTCTTCGTATGCCAGCGCCCTCACCTTTAACGGCATTCCGGCCACGGGATTCGCCGTCCAGCAGCTCAGCGATGCGAATGCCCTGCAGGTCGATCGCGACGCGAAGGCGGAGCTCGCGCGCCTGTCGAAGAGCTTTCCGCCGGGCATGCACTACGCCGTTGCGTTCGACACCACAACGGTTGTGGGCGCCTCGATCCACGAAGTGATCAAAACGCTGATCGAAGCCATCGCGATCGTCATCCTTGTCATTTTTCTTTTTCTGCAGGACTGGCGAGCCACGCTCATTCCCGCCGTGACCATCCCGGTTTCGCTGGTGGGGACGTTTGCATTTATCAGGATTTTCGGCTTCTCCATTAATTCGCTGACGCTGTTCGGCATCACGCTGGCAACGGGACTGGTAGTCGACGACGCCATTGTCGTCATTGAGAACGTGCAGCGCCACATTGCCGAAGGCGACCGCGAATCGCATCACGCAACTTCGGCGGCCATGCGCGAGGTGACGGGCGCGGTGGTCGCCACGTCGCTGGTGCTGATCGCAGTGTTTGTGCCGGTGTCGTTTTTCCCCGGCACCACCGGCATCCTCTACCGGCAGTTTTCGCTGACGATTGCGTTTTCCATTGCGATTTCGGCATTCAACGCGCTGACTCTTTCGCCGGCGCTGGCCGCGCTGCTGCTGAAGCGGGAGGAGGAGAAGCATTCGCTGCTGGACCTCGCGGAACGGTCGGTGAAATCGCTTGGCCGCGGATACGCAAAGACCATTCACGGAGTCCTGCGCCTGCGCTGGCTGATGCTGCTGCTCTTTTTGGGCGCGCTCGCCGGGGCGGCCTGGGAATACCAGCACGTGCCATCGGCCTTCGTGCCGCAGGAAGATCAGGGCTTTGTGATGATCCTGGTCCAGGCGCCACAGGGAGCCTCCCTTGCCTACACCACGCATATCGAGGCGGAGGTGAGCGCGCTTCTCGGGCAGGATAAGGACATCGCTGGTGCCTTCGCCGTCGGCGGTTTCAGCTTCAGCGGCAACGCACCGAACTACGGCATGATGTTCTGCGCCCTCAAAGACTACGACCAGCGGCGCGGGGCAGAGCACTCCGTGGAAGCCATCATCACGCGCCTGCGTCCCAGGCTTTTCATGATTCCGGGCGCGCTGATCGTTCCTCTGCAACCTCCGGCGATCCAGGGGGTCGGCAGCTTTGGCGGATTTCAATTCGAACTCGAGGACAGGGGATCCAATACGCTTGCTGACCTCGATCGGATCGCGCACACTATCGTTGCCCGCGGCAGCCAGAACAAAGACCTCACCGGCCTCTTCACCAGCTTTACCTCCAATGATCCCCAGGTGCTGGTGAACATCGACCGCGACAAGGCCAAAGCGATGGGCGTGCCTTTCAGCCAGATCTCTGACGCGCTGCAGGTCTACATGGGCTCGGAGTACGTGAACAACTTCGACTTCAACAACCGCAATTATCGCGTTTACGTGCAGGCGGATCAGCAATTCCGCCAGAACGCCGCCGACATTCGCCAGTACTACGTGCGCTCCTCGAGCGGCCAGATGATTCCACTCGACAACCTCGTGACGCTGGAGAATACCTCAGGCCCGCAAGTCATCAGCCATTACAACTTGTTCCGGTCGGCGGAGATTGACGGCAACGCCGCGCCTGGCGTCAGCACGAGCCAGGCGATTACCGCAATGGAGGACGTGGCTCAGCACAACATGCTGCCGGGCATGGCGTACGAGTGGACCGGCCTTTCCCTCGAGGAGATTGAGTCGGCCGGCAAAACCGTGGTGATCTTCGGGCTCGGCATCCTCGTCGTGTATCTCACGCTCGCCGCCCTGTACGAGAGCTTCGCGCTGCCGTTCATCATTCTGCTGGCCGTGCCGACGGCTGTGCTGGGAGCGCTGCTGGCGCAATCGGCGCGGGGATTTGCCGACGACATCTACTGCCAGATCGGCCTCGTCATGCTCATCGGGCTGGCGGCGAAAAACTCGATTTTGATTGTGGAGTTCGCAGAGCAGCTGCGCCGGCAGGGGCGGTCCATCGTCGACGCCGCGATTGAAGCGGCGGAGCTGCGCCTGCGGCCCATCCTGATGACTTCATTCGCGTTCATCCTGGGCGTGATTCCGCTGGCCATCGCCACCGGCGCGGGTCAGGCTGGGCGCCAGTCGGTGGGCACCACCATCATCGGCGGCATGCTCATGTCGACGGTGCTCAATCTGTTCTTCATTCCCGTGCTCTACGTGATGCTGCAGACGCTGCTCGGATCCTTCACGCACCGGAAACAACCGGCGCAGCAGGAAGCCCACGCCGATTAAGGCCGGGGTTCGCCACCGTCAAAAGAAAAGCTCCGCACGCATGGGCGGCTGGTTTGCCGGCAGCGTGCGGAGTTCTTTGCGAACGAAAACTACCGGCCGAAGCCGTCGTGATCGTCCACGCCGGTGCCGGGCGTGAACGAGACACCGCGGAGCACTTCACCGAACTGCGCGGCGCGCAGCGTGAAGAACCGCTCATTGGCGGCCTGCGCAGCGGTGGTGTCGCTGAGCCTGTCGGTGATCACCACCAGCTTGTTGGGATCGGCGCCCTGATCGCCACTGCCGCTGACCGTTGACGTGATGGCCCAGATCGTCACGGTGCCGTCAGGATTGACCTGCCCGGTAATGTTGCGCAGGCCATCGGTCGCCGGGCTCCAGGGAAGATTGGCAGGAGACGATCCGGGATTAATCCCCGTCGGATATCCCCATGCCGTGTATGGCGTACCCAGATCGAGCCCGTTCGTCAGCACATAGGACATCGTCCAGGTGCCATTCGCATAGACCCACTTCTCGAGGCCCGCGTTCGTCTGCGCTGCGGCGTGCGAATAGAGATCGGTGCCGCCCGCGTAACCGTCGCCCTCATCGGCAACGTAGAGCGTCGTCGGATTGGCAAACCAGATGCCGAAGGGATAGTTCACCGGCGTTCCGCTCTTGTTGGACAGCGTCGGGAAGCCAGTCAGGATGCACATGTTGGTGGGCGTTCCGGTCGCCGGGTTATAGGCAGAAAACGGCCCGGTGGGGAGGGTGGCCGACGACGAAGGCACACCGACGCCATTCGGGCACGCGGATCCGGTTGTGTCCACAAAATACACCGTGTTCACGCCATTGCCGCCGCTGCCCTTGGTGTAATAAACCACATTGTTGTAGACAGTCAGCCCGCGGAAATTATCGTCCTTCCCAATTTTGTCCGCCTTGTCGCCCAACTCTGTCACAGAAAAAGCGCCCACAGGCGTCGGCTGACCGGGGCCCTGGTCCGCTTCGGGCTCGGTCGATGGAGTGATGAGCTGCGCGCCCGCGCCCAGCACCACGCCGGTCGGCTGCGGATTGCTCCCGTTACCGGCGTTGCCCGCCGCGTAGTAGAGGTCTGTGCCATGCAGGTTGTTGAGGATGGCCGCCCGTCCGTTATTGCCGCCGTACGCGTTCGTCTCGGTAAAAGTGAAATTGCCAAAGGCATCCAGGCGCGCCACCGCGCGGTACTCGCTTTCGCCCACAGGATTCGTGAGATCGACGACGCCCGGCGTATTTGAGTTCGACACGTCAACCGCGTTCCCAGGGGCCACATAACCCATAAAGGTCAGGTAGCGGTGATCGAGCGAGAGATTCAGCGCCAGTTCCGACTTGGAACTGAAGCTGGTCACCAGGTGATCGCGGTTTGGCCCGATGCCGTGTTCGAGGCTGTTGGGCACTTCGAGTGTGCCGAGCGGCCAACCCCACGGGGTCATCTGATCGAGATAAATCCGCGAGGTGATGCCGAAGCTCGCGTCGATGGGAGCGTTATTGAAGACATACGGATAGGTTCCGTCGTAAGCCGCGGTCACGCAGCTGCCGGCGGCAACGTTTGCCGCAACACAGCCGGGAGGCAGAGGTTCGCCGACATAGACATTGTTCGGATTGTTGTCATACACGCTGCGGCTGACGACCAAATTGCCGGGGTAGAACCGAGTGTGTTGGGGAAAGCCGAATTCCTGGGCGTGGACGCCGAGGGGAAGAGCCAGACCTGCCAGCAGAAACGGGCTGATGGCGCGGAACGACAGAAATGACATAGGTGGAATCTCCTGAAAAGGGTGGGGTACGCGCGTGTGGGAAACGCCGCGGTTGACGCTAACAGGGCAGCGTCAATGCGCGGTTACACCGCGGTTACTCCACGATGAACGGAGGTCCCTGAGGGGGAAATCAGCGCCGCTGGAATTCAGGAGAACCGAGCAAAAGTCCGGCGAGAAGGGCAGCATCCTGATCGGCAGGCGCAGGCAGGGGCGCCGCGGCCTGGAGCAGCTGGCCGAAGTCGCGCGGGTGGACGAAATTCACTCGCCTGCTGCGCGGATCCGGCCGCTGTTGATTCGGCGACGCATCGTTTGGTTGCGACACCTGCGCCAGAATGGCGTTGCGCGTCTGCTCGGAAACCGGAGTGTCGAGCAGGAGGTTCTCGAGCCGCTGCTCCTTCTGCTGCGGGGTCACGACGGGCTCGGCCGCAATGTTCATGCGGTCGTCCCAGTGCATCATGGTGCCCGCGTCGTTGTCAGCGAGCGCAAAGGAGAAGTTCATGCGGTCGAGGAGATCGCCGCTGTTGAGCCACGCATCGGCGGTCCAGGAGTAGCCATTGGGTGTCTGGCATCCGAAGAGCGGCATGCCAAGCTGGCCAATGGCTTCGACGAGAGATGCGGGGTGAATGACGTCTCCGCCGGTCGCGCGCACAGCGGAGATGACATATTCCTCCGGCGTCTTGACCTTCGCGCGATAGGCGTCCTGCGACCAGAACTGCGGCGAGGCCAGCATGGTGCGCAGGACCTCGCGAATGTCTCCGCCCGTCTTGATCCACGTAGCAGCCATCGCATCCACGAGCGCGGGCGGCGGATTGTCGCTGACGAAGCGCTGCGCGATCTGGAAGGAAACATGGTGCGCGGTGGCGGGACTCACCGCGAGCATATGGAGAACATCGAGGCCTTCCTGCTCGCCGCTGGGTGGAATCACGTACCCGAGGACGATCTTTTGCCCCGGCTCATGGCGGCGCGGATTGAAAACGAATTCGCCGCCCAACTCCGGATGGTCGATGTCCCAGCCCGTGAACACAGCGGCGAGCTGCGTGACATCCCGCTGCGTATAGCCGCCATCGACGCCGAGAGTGTGCAGTTCCATGACCTCGCGCGCGTAGTTTTCATTCAGGCCCAGCTGGCGCGCATTCGGATTCGGTGACCCTGCAGCGCGCCTCGCGGCAAAAGAGTGCGGCCCGACGCTCTCCGTCTGGTCGAGATAGTAGAGCATCGCCGGACTCTTAGCGGTCGCAACGAGAAGGTCCTCGAACTTGCCGAGCGCATTCGGGCGGATCACCTGGTCCTGATACTCGGCCAGATACCAGGGAGCGAATTCACCCTTGCGGAGGTAAACGTTGAAGTGGTTGAGCCAGAAATCGGTCATCACCGCTTCCAGCTGGCGCTCGCTGTAGATATCGCGCAGCAGCCGCGTGACCAGCACCTCACCGCCCACGACAAGCTGTGGGTTGATGAGAGCAAAGACGGCCTCGCGCTGGATGGGCGTCAGGTCGGCGAAGAGGGCGATGCGTTGAGGCCGGCTGAGGCCCTGAAGCAAACCGCGGAATTCGGCGGGCTGCATGGCGAGAAGCGCGTTCACCCGTTGCGCAGGTGCAAGACTCAAAACGGCGGCGTCTCCGGGCGCAGTGGAAGCCGTGAGCTGCGGTGCTGGGGCGCTTCCCTGCTGGCTCGCCATCGACGGCGGTTCTGCCATCGAGTTCCCAGGCTCCATCATTCCCTGCCCCGCTGGCTCCGGTTGATCACCGGTCTGGGCGGATTGCGCGAGGTAGGGGCCCAGCGCACCGGGGTTCGGTGTGGCCATCAGCATCGGAGAAGCCTCGACTGCCTGGATCGTGGGCTGCGTCGTCTGCCCCGTGAGTTTCGCGGGCTGACCAATGCTCGCCACCAGGCGCGCCTGCTCGGCCTTTTTTGCCTGGCGCTCTCGCAGGTCTGCGATCTGGTCGGTATAGATCGCCCGCTCCACGGCATCGCGCGGGATAGGCAGCTTGCCGCGCTCCGCCTGGCGGATCATCGCCGGGGACGGAAATCGCTGGACAAGCTGCTGCAGGCTGAGCTGCATGGCGGGATACGCGCTCAGGCGGGCGTTCAGAGCAGAGTCGTCGATTTTCGTCGGATTGAGCTGCAGGTCGATCCACTGATCCAGACCCATGGCTTCGACGGCTGCGACATCGCCGGGGCGCGGCCCGAAGGTGAGGCGGTTGAGCGCGTGCAGAACCTGCTGATCCTGCGTGAGTGGAGAGGAATCGGTGGAGACTGGCTTCTTTTTCTTGTGGCCAAGGGCGATGGCAGCGCCCGGCGGAATCACGAAGAGGGCGGCAAGGCCGACGGCGAGGCAGCGCGAACGTGGCAACATACGGAGCTTCCTGCGCGGGCAAGTGCGGGCACTGCCAGTGTAGAACCGCGGCGCCCCGCTTTCCCATAGACACGCTCGTTCCACAGAAGTCGCAAACCGGGCATGCCGGGCCTCCGTTGACAGCAGCGTTTGCCCGGTGGTATTTCTCTGACGGTTAATCGGTTTAGTAAGACCACGAGCCGAAAAGTAATCGCTTACAGAGTCGGCTGCACCTCGCCGTATCCATGGATCTCGCCCGTCGACCTCACCCGCCAAAGGAGACGTCCCCCATGCTCTCTCTCCGTGTCGTCCGCCCGCTCCTCACGCTGCTGCTCGGAATTGCCGTTCCCGCCTCACTCCTCGCCCAGCGCGGCGTCGAGCCCTATCAGTTCAAGCCTGTCTCCATCGTCGCCGGAGGGTACGTCCCGGGCCTTGTCGCGCACCCATGGGCTCCGGGCGTGATCTACGCGCGCACCGATATCGGCAGCGTTTACCGCTGGAATGCCTGGAATCAAAGCTGGACGCCCCTCACCGACTTTCACTCGCCGAACCAATACAACCTCAACGGTCCGGAGAGCATAGCTCTCGATCCCACCGATCCGAACCGGCTTTACATTGCGGCGGGCATGTATGCGTACTCGACTTGCTGCGCATTCCTCGTGTCGGACGATCGCGGCTTCACCTTCCAGACGTACAACGCGCCGTTTCAGATGTGCTCGAACTGCGACGGGCGCGCGGCCGGCGAACGGCTGGCTGTGAATCCGTTCAAACCGAACGAGCTGTTCATGGGGACGCGACAAAGCGGGCTGTGGGTCAGCGAAAACCGCGCGCAAACCTGGACGCAGGTGAGCAGTTTTCCGGTGCAATCCTCGACGGACGACTACGGCGTGCAATGGGTGGTCTTCGACCCAAAGACGCCGGGAACGATCTACGTGGGAGCGTGGACAACGGCAACGGTGTATGTGAGCACGAATGACGGCGCGACGTGGTCGGCGCTGCCCGGCCAGCCGATCGCCTGGCCGGCCTCGTATGGCGTCGCAGCCGGAACGAATCCGCCCGCCCCGGAACGGGCGCTCATCGATGGCGACGGCAGCTTGTATGTGAACTTCGACGACCTGCCGGGTCCCAATGAAATCAATTACGGTCTGGTGGAGAAATACGATCTGAGCACAAAGACCTGGACCAGCATCACGCCTCCGATCGACGCTCCGTTTCAATCCGGACCGCGCGGTGGATTCGTAGGGCTGTCGCAGGATCCGACGCATCCGGGAACCATCGCCGTCAGCACGATGGATCGGTGGTATCCCGTGGATACGGTCTACATGTCCCACGACAGCGGCAGCACATGGATCAACCTGGGACTCATCACGTCGAGCGCGGGCGACGACGGGCCCCCGTACGGCAATTACTATTTCGATCCCAGCGTGTACACGCCGATTTCGCCGTGGCTGACGTTCGGCGACACCAACTATCCCAACTCGCCGAACCCATCGGCGAAGTTCGGCTGGTGGATGTCCGCGCTGCTCATCGATCCAACCAACCCGCAGCACCTGATGTATGGCACGGGTGCGACGATTTACGGAACCTACAACGTGGGGGCAGCGGACACGGGCACGTCACCAACCTGGAGCGTGGAGGCGCAGGGCATCGAGGAGACCGCGGTGCAGGCGCTCATCAGCCCTTCCGCGGGCCCGCATCTGCTGAGTGGACTCGGCGACATCGGCGGATTCCAGCACACCGAATTCCAGGATTCGCCGCCCGCGGGCATGTACACCAATCCGGTTGCCACGACGGTCGGCAGCATGGACTGGGCCGGCCAGAACCCGTCGTTCATCGTCCGCGTGCAGACTCCATCGGGTTACTCGACATCGCCCTGCATTTTCGGAGCCTTTTCGACCAACGGCGGCACGAGCTGGGCGCCTTTCCTCAACTGCGCCTCGGGCGGCAATTACTCCAATAATGGAGGCATCATAGCCGTCGACGCGAGAGGGACATCGATCATGTGGAGCACCTCCTACAATCCCGTACAGTTCTCGCTTGACAACGGCAACACCTGGACAGCGACCCAGGGCATTCCCTACGGCGCAGTCGTTTATGCCGACAAGGAGACGCCCAACCTCTTCTACGCGTATGCCAGCTACGGCTCGGGCGCGAACTTTTACCGCGGTACCGTGGATACGACGAACAACACCGCCGTCTTCACCCAGGTGAATACGACCGCACTGCCGCCGGTCGCGGGCTGCTACGGTTCCGGTTGCGGCGTCGTCGACGTGAACTTCGCCAAAGCCGGGGATATCTGGATTCCGCTGGGCAGCAACGGACTTTGGCACTCCACCGATGCCGGCGTGACGTGGACGCAGGCGGCGAATGCGCCTTACGCCAATTCCGTTGCAGTCGGCGCGGCTTCGCCCTGGACGGGTCAGGAGGCAGTCTTCCTCTATGGCGAAGCTGCGCCGAGCGATGCAATGGCAATCTATCGTTCGGATGACAACGGCAAAACGTGGGTGCGGGTCAACGACGATGCTCACCAGTACGGCGGGCCCACTCTCATTCAGGCCGACCCCCGCGTGTATGGACGCGTCTACCTCGGCATGAATGGGCGCGGCATCATCTATGGCGATCCGGTATTTCCGTTTGGACGGCGGGGAGGCCGCTGATCGTCGCGAAAGCCGCTAAGGTCGAGGCTCAATGCTTCGCGAGACTCAGAATGCTTACGGGGGCGGGCCAGGTTGGCACCGCTCCGGTTTTCTTTTCTATCCTCTCATCGCCTGTTCCCCGTTCACTCGTCGCGCAGCAGGATCATGGGATCGACGGCCAGGGCGCGCTGCGCCGGAATCCACGAAGCGACCAGGCCGAGAATCAGCATGGTGGCGACGACCCCGCTGAGCACCCACGGATCCTTCGGCGTGGCCTGGTAGACGATATACGAGAGCACCTTCGTCGCCAATAGTCCAAGGATCAGGCCGCCGACAGACCCCGACGCGAGCAGTATGAGAGCGCGGCCCAGGGCAGCGCCGAGCACCCTGCGCTGGCCCGCGCCGAGAGCCACGCGAATACCCAGTTCGCGCATCCGCTTGCTGACAACGTATGAGGCCATGCCGAAGATACCGGTGACGGCGAGCATGGCGCCCAGCAAGCCGAGAACGCCGAGAGCGACCGATGCCACGCGCGAGGCAAACAGGGCCCAGGTCAGGTTGTGATTCCATGTGTCAATGGTGAGCGGCACGCCAGGATCGACGCTGCGCAGCGTACGCTGGAGAGCCGAGCCGATCTGCTGTGGATCGCGATTCGATCGCACCACCAGGTACATCCCGCTGGACTGATGTTGCTGGATGGGGAAGAACATAGCGGGCTGCTGATTCTCAGTGAGCGTCCGGTACTTTCCGTCTTCGACGACGCCGACGACCTGAGCACGGTTGCCCCCCCAGAATTTAAAGGATTGCCCCATAGCCTTGCCGACCGAGCCGAAGACTTTCCGGGCAAACTCGCGGTTGACGATGGCCACGACGGGAGCTTTGCTGTCATCACGCCAGCTGATGTCTCTTCCGGCGAGCAGAGTCGTGCCCGCCGCGGCGAAATATCCAGGCGCGACGTTGTAATTCATGGCGTCAGCAGCGTAATTCGTGGGCCGGTAATCGGTCGTGGCGTCGGTGTACACATAGGAGTCGCCGCTCCCGAGGTTCAGGGGAACATTGTCGATATACCCTGCGGCCGTCACGCCCGGGGTGGCGCTGACCGCGTCAAGCATGCGCCGCTGCATCTCGGGAATCTTATCTCCGCTGTAGCCGGCCCATTTGAGACATTGGCCCCGCCCAACGCGCATCTTTTCCATTTCTTCGGGAGTCTTATTCGTTGTACGATCCTGCATCGGAGGGCCACTTCCCCATGGGGTCACAACCCGAAATTCCTGGCTTCGAACCGCGTGCGCACGCGATGCGGCAAACCCCGGAAGAACTGCAGGACGAGCAGCGCAAACTGCGCCGCCTGCAGATCATGGTCAACATGGTGATGTCGGTCATCGGCCAGGATATGACCCTCAGCGTCGACGAGGCGTCCGCGATGGTCGCCGACACGCGACGCGCCGCGCTTGCCTTGTTCCCCGGCAAGGAACTCGCGTTCGATCTGCTGTATAAGCCGCGCCTGCAGCGCCTGATGCGCGAGCGCTTTCTTCTTCAATAGCGGAGTTGTTCGATCGGGTCCCGCCGCGATTACTTTTGATCCATCGCAGTGAGGCGGAATGTGATCGTGCCCCAGAAAAGGCGCGCCCGCATTTGCACGGGAATGTGCCGGTCGTCATCCGTGTACCAGATCCAAATATCGCCGCGTGCCTTGACCACGCCGGCATCGGCCATCGGCTGCACGCGGATGGTCTGGTAGGTTCCGAGCGGTGTCCGGACGGGTTCGCGATCCTCCACCTTCATGGTCACCGCAACGGTGTGCGTGGAATCGCCCAGCGGAACGCGAAAGCTGTGCCCTGGCGTCAGCGTCTGCGAGGCCGGATAAAAGATGGCCGACAGCAGATCCGTCACGCACGGGCCCACAGCCGCTTCCTCGTGCTTGCTCGTTCCCTTCACCACGTTCTTCTCGTCGAGAAGAGCCTTGCCGTGCGCGTAGTCGAACTTCAGGTCCGTGTTCACCTGCCGGCGGCCTTCCTGCAGTTGCTTGGAGAAGGCAGCCGAACACCCCGTTCGCCGATTGAACGACGACTGGAAACGGTCGCTCACGCGATAAATGAGATTGATGGCGCCCACCGTGTCGGCCGTGGCCGTAATGCGCTCCTCATCGCCATCCTGCTGCACATGGAGCACGGTCGTGCCGGCGGGGAACACGCGCCAATCCACCGTGTAAGTCAGCGTTTCCCGTGCCGGAAAGCTATAGCCTGGGCGCGGCGGAGCGAGTTGCGGCATAGCAGAGCTCATCTGCGCCCCAGCGCCTGTACCTGCAGCGATCACCACGACGACCACCAGAAGCCTGGAGCGAATCCCCTTCCCCGGCAACACACCCATTCTGCTCAATCGGCTCCTTTTACCAACGCACGAAAACCAGCTTCAGGATGAGAGCAGCATACATGCCCGCAGCCCCCATCGCCGCATTGTATTCACGATGCTTCAGGTAGAGTGTCCACGAAAACTTTCCTTGCCCGAGCGCCGGTTCCGCTCCTCGTACGATGCGCGGAATCAGCCTGGGCACACGCACTGCATAGGCCTCGAACGCAGGAAAAACCGAGCGCAGATACGCCTCCTCCGACCGGATCACCGGCCAGTAGATCGCGCCAAACAGCGCCACCAGCGCCACGAAAACCCATACGCTGCGCGAGGCCACGGCGAATCCCAGGCCGATCAGGATCGAGCCCAGATACAGGGGATTGCGCGTGTGCGCATACGGCCCTGTGGTAGTCAGCTCCGTATTCTTCTTCACATAACCTGAGGCGTAACCGCGCAGCCAGAGCCCCGGCATCACCAGGATCAGGCTTGACGCGAGAAACAGCGGCGTGGGTCGCGCCAGCCACAGAAACACGGCAGCAAACGCGAACCCCAGCGGAACCCGAATCCGCCGCGCGATGCGGCTCCACGTCACGAGCTTCGCTCCTGCAACAATTCCAGAGCCGCGTCCGTCACGGCTTCCGGCGTAATGGTCAGCAAGCCTGCTTCCGGCTCGCTGCGCCGCGTGTGGTCGCGGCGGCTCTCCGGATGCCGCAGAACCCGGCTGCGGCAATGAAACGGACCATTGCGCGCCGGGTCGGTGGGTCCGAATATCCCAACCACAGGCGTGCCCAGCGCACAAGCCAGATGGAGCGGTCCTGTGTCGCCCGCAATCATCAGCGATGCCCGCCGTGTGACCGCAATCAGACTGGCCATATCCGAAGGCAGGATATCCGCATGCCCTCCGCTGCTGGCCACAATCTGCTGGGCCAGAGGCTCTTCGGCAGGACCGCAGTTGATCACGACGTGGTAGCCGGCCGCCGCGAGCCGCTGCGCCACAGCTCCATAGCGCTCGGCCGGCCAGCGTTTCGCGCCCCATCCCGCGCCTGGGCTCACCAGCACAAACGGCTGCCGAATCTCGCTCGCTCGCCGCTCTGCCTGTGGATCGCAGGGCAGCCAGGGCGGCGTCATCGCAAGGTCGTCTTCCGCAATCGCGCTGGCCACTTCCAGCGACTGCTCGATGACGTGCGCGCCCCGCGTCTCCACACGTTCGCTGAACAGCCATCTCGCCACGGATTCACGCGGCTCCGCCTCGCCAATGACCCTGCCGGTTCGCGCCCACCGCGCAAACATCGCGGATCGGACTGCTCCCTGCAAATCAACGGCAACGTCGTAATCCATCGCACGCAGATCCACGCGCACGCGCCGCATGTCGCTCCACGTCCGACCGCTGAGCGGCGAGCGCGCCCACTGTTTGGCAGGGATAATGTGGAGCTGGTCGATCAGTGGCATCAGCGGAGTTCCCGGCTCACCATCCTTCGCGCAGAAGAGGCCGCGCCACTGCGGCTCGATGGCCCATCCGAGAAACCAGCCCGGATGCGCCTGCCGAAGCGCCGTCACGGCCGGCATGGAGTGCAGAATATCGCCCATCGCGCCCAGCCGGACGACGAGCACACGCAGGTTTTCCGGGACGTTCGACAATCCTTTATTTTCTCATGCGTCCGGTGATTCAAGCTCTGAAGCCAGTCAGCGGACTGCTGCAGCGGGTCCGGTCGCGAGATCGGGAAAGCCCGCCAACAATGCCAGCAACTGCGCCATCGCGCCGGATTCCTCGCTGAGACGAACCAGGAGCCGAGCCGCATGCAGCGGGGCCACGCTGGCCAGCTTCATACGCTGCTCCATCGAGAGGCGCACGAGGTCTTTCTCCGTCGTGATGAAGGCTTCCGCAGGATGCTGGCGCTGCATCGCCATCAGCTCATCGATTTCTGCCATCCCGAACCGGTGGTGATCACGCCACGAGCGCCTCGCTGCAATCTCGACGCCCTGCCGCCCCAGCGCCGCAAAGAATTCCTCGGGCCGCGCAATCGCGCAGAACCCGACCACCCGCTGCACAGGTGGAAATTCCAGCCGGCGCTGCATGAACCACACGGGCTGGCTCAGGCCACGGTGGCGCAGCTCCTTCTCCATGTCGCGATCCTCTTCGCGCGCCACAAGAATCTGCGCCCGCGACAGCGACGCAAGCGGCTCGCGCAGTTTGCCGCCAGGCAAGAGACGCTCGCGGAAATCGGACCGGTGCAGCACGACGATGTCGACATCGCGCACCAGCTGGCGATGCTGAAAACCATCGTCGAGCAAATGCACGCGGGTTACCGGCGACTCACTCTCCGCCAACACTCCCGCGGCGTACCGGCTCGCCCCAACATAAACGGGAACACCCGCCGAACGCGCGATCAGCAGCGGTTCGTCGCCAAATTCTTCGGCCGGTCCGGCAGGATCGACCCGCTGCACGCTGCGCGTCTGACGGCCATAGCCGCGCGACAGAACGTCGACCGCAATTTTCCGCTCCAGCAGCATCTCCGCCAGGCGAATCGTCAGCGGCGTCTTGCCCGATCCGCCCACAGACAGGTTGCCGACGCTGATCACCGGGCCCCGCAGCCGCTGCGGCTTCGCCCACCCGCGCGCATAAGCGAGGTTCTTCGCGCCAACAGCCGCAGCATACAGCGGAACCAGCGGCAGCAGCAGGCGGCTCATGCATTCACCCCGAGCACTTCCAGCAGCGCCTCCACGGCTCGTTCGGTCGCGCCCGCCTCGCTCTCGAAAACTTCCCTGCCCCGCTCTCCCACGGCACGCGCAGCCGCGGTCCCTGCCAGCATTTCCGCGAGGACAACCCCCAATTTCGCCGGCTCGACAATCCGAATCGCGTCGCGCGCGCGCAGCGTCTCCACGATCCCGCGAAAATTTTCGTAACTCGGCCCCATCGCCACGGGCACCCCAAACTGTGCCGCCTCCAGCGGATTGTGCCCGCCCGCGCCCAATAAACTCCCTCCGACAAAGGCCGCCGTAGCCAGCGAATAGACCGAAGCCAGCTCGCCAATCGAATCGAGCAGGAATACGCTGCCCGGCGCAAGATCCTGCGGCGTCTCCATCCATTCCGAGCGCCGCACCCAACGCGCCTTGCGCTTTTCCAAGAGCTGGGCGACCTCCCCGAACCTCTCCGGATGCCGCGGCGCGAGGATCGCCACCACACCCGACGGCACTGCGTCGAGCAGCATCATCTCTTCGCCAGCCAGCGTAGATCCGCACACGAGCACCGGGATACCGGGCGGGATACGCGCGCGCAGCGCCTCGGTCACCGCGGCCGGCCGCACCGCGCGGACATCGTATTTCAAATTGCCGCCTGCCCGCACATTCGCGGCGCACAAGTCGCACAGCCGCTGCGCATCCACTTCGCTCTGCGCCAGCACCACCGCCAGCCTGCTCAGCGGGCGCCTCCAAAACGCCGCCAGCCGCCGATAACGTGGCCACGAGCGATCCGAGATACGCGCGTTCACCACCGCCACCGGAACCCCGGCGCGCCCGCACTCCGCCAGCATCCGCGGCCAGAATTCCGTCTCCAGCAGCACCACCATTCGCGGCCGCAGCGCCCGCAGCCACGACCGCATCGCCCAGGCAAAATCCAGCGGAAAATAAAAGACGCGCTCCGCTCCGAAACGTTCCCGCGCCAGCCGTTGCCCGGTGCGCGTGGTCGTCGAGATCATCACGCGCCACCCGCCATCCAGTCTTCCCAGGCGCTCCGTCATCTCGTCGATCAGCCGGCCAGCCGCCAGCACCTCGCCCACCGACACGGCATGAATCCACACCACCGGTCCGCCAGTGAGATTCGCCCGGATTCGTTGGGGAATGAACCCCAGCCTCTCTGCCAAACCTTCGCGATACTTCCCGCTGGTCGCCATCCGAAACAGCCACCAGGGAGAACCCACGATCAGCACGAGCAGCAGCGCGAAGCTGTATACAATCAGCATCCGCTTACCAATCTGACTTTTTAGGGGTCATAAGGCAAGATGATAATGGTGGCCATGCTCTCACGCCCGGGTCGTTGGTTCCCGCGAGCTGCCCGCTTCGCCATCGCCGCATTTCTTCTCACCGCCGGTCTCGCTGCTCTCGCTGCCACAGATCTTCCAGCGGAGAAGGCGGCCACCGATTACCCTGCGGTCGACGTGCATGCGAAGGAGCAGGTCGCAATTGCCGCGGAGCCTTTCGACACCAGGGAAAAATGCAGGCTCTTTAGCGTCGATTTTCTGAAGTACAACTTTCTGCCCGTCCGCATCATTGTCACCAACATGGGCGACCGCCCCATTTCCCTCAACGATGCGCGCATCTACTTTGTCGACAAGGACGGCGACAAAATTCAGGCCGCGGAGCCCGAGGACGTGGAGCGGCGCGTCAGCCCCAAAGACAGTCGCGGCACGAGCCTCCCTCCCCTCGGACCCATCAAGCTGCACACCAAAGGCAAGGCCTCCGACAGCAAGATCGAAGCGGAATTCGACCAGTTCGAATACGCCGCCATCGTCGTCGAGCCGCACACCACGCGCGCTGGATTCCTCTTCTACGACATCCAGGGGTTGGGTGACACGCCGCTGCATGGAGCCAAGCTGCTGCTGCGCGAATTGAAAGACGCCGATGGCAACCAGCTCTGGTATTTCGAAATCCCCTTCGACAAATACCTCGACGCGCAAAAACAAGCGCACTAAACGATACCGACATTGAGGCCTGGCGATAACTCATGGATGAGAAATACTGCGTCATCCGAGCGTAGCGCCGCTCAGATTCTCGATTCACCACCAATAGCGGGCGCGGAGTCGAAGGACCTGCATGGATCCCTAACCTCGCCTTGCCTGACCGCTTCTCGCCTGACCGCTTTTCGCCTGACAGCTTCTCGCCTGACAGCTTCTCGCCTGACAGCTTTTTCCCTGGCCGCTTTTCGCCTGACCGCTCCTCCCCTGGCCGCTTCTAACTACTGTCACACGCCCTTCTTCTGCGGCTCCCACACGTATTTGTGAATCTGCAGACTGAGGCGCGCGGGCAAACCGTCGGCCAGCATCCATTCCACCAGTTCGCGGGGATCGAGCAGGCAATTCTGCGTCGTGCGCTCCGGCGTCGGCGTCTTGCTGAACGCCGGCGACAGCAGGATTTGCCCCGCTCGCGAAGCGAGCCCGTGTTCGCGGATGAAAGTTCGCGCAAATTCGTAATCGGTGCGATTGGCGATCACGAATTTCGCCTCGTCCCCCTTCGTCAGGCATTCAAGATTCGACAGCCGAAAGCTGCCTCCCTCGCCCGAACCAGGGCACTTCACGTCGACAATCTTGTGCACCTCGCGCGGTACCGCGCCGAGCGGGCGTTCCCCGCTGGTCTCGATCATCAGCTCATAGCCCGAGCCGAGCAGCCGCTTCATCAGCGGGACGATCTCGCGCTCCTGCAGCATCGGCTCGCCGCCGGTGAACTCTACGAGCCGCACCGGAGCAAGCTTCTCGATCTCCGCAACGACCTGGTCCTCGCTCAATTTGTAACCGCCGGTGAACGTATATTCCGAATCGCACCACGCGCAGCGCAGGTTGCACCCGGCCAGCCGCACAAAGAGGCACGGCAGCCCGGCAAAGCTCGATTCGCCCTGGATGGATTTGTAGATTTCGATCAGGTACAAGCGGATTACTCGTAGTAGGTCGCGGTCGTCGTGTCGGTCTCGTAGATCGTGCAATCCTTCACGCGCACCCGCCCCCCGGTCATCTCGGCGAGCTGGCGATTCGTCTCTTCGTAGAAGAACTTCGCCAGATTCTCGGCCGAAGGATTGATCGTCGTAAACGGCTCCACCTCATTGAGCATCTGGTGATCGATGCGGTCGATCACTGGCCGCATGACCTGCTTCAGGTCGCGAAAATCCAGCAGCAGCCCTGCCGCGTCCAGCGTCTCGCCGCGCAGCGTAATGCGCACCTTGTAGTTATGCCCATGCGGATTCTCGCACTTCCCCTTGTAATTGCGGAGAAAGTGACCGGAAGAAAATCCGCGCTCCACAGTGACTTCAAACATAGCTTGAGTTTTCTCGTCCTCAAATCGACAGCAGCTCTGTCTCCATTCTATCGGTCGAGCCGCCCCGTCCCGCGCTGTCCGGCCCCGCCCCGGCCCAGCGACCGCTGCCGCCGTTCCTCGGTCCGCCGGTCAATCTGCTCCATCAGGTTGGTCATCACGCCCAGCAGCGCCACCAGAAGCCCACCGACGGTCAGAAAGAGCGCCGTCGTCTTCCACAGCGTCCCATTCGCCGGCAAGGCCGGCTGCGCCCGGCCCGCCGTCACGGCCATGACAAATGAGATTGCCGCGAACACCAGCAGAGCCCCCGCCAGGATGTAGAGATTCCGCGCCACGCTTCAGTTTAGACCCCTCGCCGCTCTGGGCTCGGCCCCAAAGAAAGCCTCCACATCCGCAATATTCTGCGTGATCCGATAAGGCGGCAGGCTCTCCAGAAAAATCCGCCCATACCGCTGCCGCTCCAGCCGCGGGTCGAGCAGCATCAGCACCCCGCGGTCATCGAGCGAGCGAATCAGCCGCCCAAATCCCTGCTTCAGCAAGAGCACCGCCGACGGAACCTGGTACTCGAAAAACGGCTTCCCTCCGGCCTCCTCGATAGCGCGCATCCGCGCCTGCACCACGGGATCGCTGGGCACCGCAAACGGCAGCCGGTCGACGATGACGCAGCTCAGCGCTTCCCCCTGCACATCCACGCCCTGCCAGAAGCTCGACGTCCCAAACAGCACCGCGTTCGGCGTCTCGCGAAATTCCTCCAGCAGCGCCTTGCGCGGAGCCGTTCCCTGCAGCAGCAGCGGATAACCCACCTCGCACAGCAGCCGTTCGTACAGATCCCGCATCTGCTGGTAGCTGGTGAACAGGCAGAACGCCCGCCCCCGCGTGATGTCGAGCATGCGCCGGATGCGCTTTGCCGCTTCCTCCTGAAAATTTGGCTCCCGTGGATCCGGCATCTCCGGCGGCAGATAGAGCAGCGCCTGCTCGCCGTAGCGAAAATGCGACGGCACCACCAGCTCGCGCCCTTCGTCCAGCCCCAGCCGCTTGCGGATGTGCGTGAACCCGCCCTGCACGGTGAGCGTCGCCGAGGTGAGCACCACGCTCGGATAATTCTGGAAAAGCAGTTCCCGCAGCAGGTCCGATACATCGATGGGCGTGGCCTGCAGATGCGTGCTCATCTGCCGGCCGCTCCGCCGCTCCAGCCAAAACACCGTGTTCTTGTCGTTCGACTCCATCAGAAATTTAAGGTGTTCGCGAACCGATCCGGTGCGCCGCCGCAAGGGTTGCGCCTCTTCCACCTCCCGCGGCATCTCCAGCTCGTTCTCCATGCGGTGCAGCGCGTTCAGCAGCCCCAGATAGACGTCCCCTTGGCTCTCGAGGAACTCCTCGCGGTTGTTGAACGGAATCCGTCCATCGCCGGTCCACGGCCGATCCGCAGCGCCTGGCGAGCTTCGGCCCAAACCGCCGGTCGCCCGCGTCGGCAGCGCCGCAAAGAACAGCCGCGCCCGCTCGCGAATCATCTGCGCCGCCGTCACCACGCCCGCCTTCAACTCACGGCGCGCGCGCAGCATGGTTTCCACATCCCGCGCCAGCTCTTCAAAGCGCAAATTGCTCAGGCTGATCCCGAAGTAGCTCGACGCCACGTCTTCCAATTCGTGCGCCTCGTCGAAGATCACCATCCCGGCTTCTGGCAGCACGCCCGCGTCCGGCGCTCCGCCCGCCTGTTGTCGAATCGCCATATCGGCGAAGAACAGGTGGTGATTCACAATCACCACGTCGCTCTCGGCCGCGCGCCGCCGCATTTCCGTGATGAAGCATCGCCCATAATCGGGGCACGTCTGCCCCAGGCACGCGTCGCTCCGCGCATCCAGCTTCGCCCACAGCGCGCTCGCCTCCGGCAGATCGTCGATCTCCGCGCGATCGCCGGTCTCCGTCTCCTTCTCCCAATCGGCAATCGCCTGATATTGCGAAATCTCTTCCAGCCCCGAGAGGATGGGCTGATTCCGCAGCGCGAACAGCTTGTGGCGGCAAAGGTAGTTCGCGCGCCCCTTCATGTAGCAGACGCGCAGCGGCCCCAGCAGCGACTCCAGAAACGGCACGTCCTTGAAGAACAGCTGCTCCTGCAGGTTTTTCGTTCCGGTCGAGATAATCACCCGCCGCCCCGTCGCGGCGCACGCGCGCAGAGCCGGCAGCAGGTAGGCCAGCGTCTTGCCCGTGCCGGTGCCCGCCTCCACAATCAGGTGCCGGTTTTCGCTGAACGCGCGCTCCACCGCCTGCGCCATCTCCAGCTGACCGCGGCGAAACTCATACGGCAAGCTGGAGCGCGACAGCACCCCGCCCGGCGCGAAGAACTCATGGAGCGAGGGAAGCGACGATGCGGTTTGCGCAGGAGCGGACACGATGCTTCAGAATAGCGGTTGCCGCGACCGCCGTGCGCCACGCGCTGCAGGAGCCGGCAAGCAAACGTAACCCGCAGTCCTGAAGGCGGCCACGCCGAAGCGGCCGGTGCAGAAATTAGTGCGGCGGATTCTGCGGGGTCTGCCCCCCCTGCGGCGGATTCCCGCCCTGCCCCGATCCGTTCTGCCCCGATCCCGACTGCCCGCCCTGATCCGGATGCTTCTCGTAGATCGAGTACTGCCGCTGCGGCTTGTTCATCTTGATGTCGATGTCCTTCGAGTCCGTCGGCAGCTCATAATCGTTGCCAAAGGTCTGGAAGCCATCCGCGATCACCTGCAGCCGCAACGTATCGCCAATGGGGATCATGTTGAGAATGGCCTTGCCATCCTCGTTCGTCTTCAGCTCCATGTTGCCTTTATCCTTGCCGTGCTCGATAGGATGAAAGACAACCGCCGCGTCCTCAATGGGTTTGCCGTTATCGGCCCGCACCACGGTCACCGAGATTTTGCAGGTCGGCGGCGGCGGCTTGTACTTGCGGCCTCGGCTTTCCTGGCCGTTCACAGCGGCGATAAGAAGCAGCGCCGCCCCCAGCAGCGGCAAACCACGACGAAGACTGAAAGGGAGCATATCCGCTCATTTTAAAGCACCGGGCATGAGACTCGAAACCATGGTTGACGGTCTCTTCGGCGCCGCTGCCTTCCGTGCGGTTAAACTGAAACCAGGCAGCCGCTCCGCAGCACGCTTCCGGGCGGTCTTCCTGCTCCATCAGACACGACGCGGGACATCTGAACTTGCCGTAAGCTCATGCGCACTGTCCTTCTCCGCAAGCCGTGCCGATCGCGCCCCCTGCTCTCTTGCGCGGCCTGGCTGGCCCCGCTCCTGCCTGCCCCGCTCGCCTGGAGCCAGGCTCAGCCCCCCCCGGACACCACCGCGCTCGTCCGCCAGGCGGTCGCCAATCGCTTTGCCGAGAACGCCGCCCATCAGTCCCTGCGCTTCGTCCTGCACAAGCAGGACGATCGCCGCAACATGACCCAGCAGATCATCGAAACCCCCCAGGGAGACGTCGCTCTGCTCGTGGCCGTGAACGGAGTGCCCATCAGCGCTGCGGGGCGCGCTGCGGAGCGGAATCGCCTCGACACGCTCGATGCCCATCCTGAATATCAGGCGCACCGCCAGAAGCGCGAGCAGGCCGACGCCGCGCGGGTTGACAGCCTGCTCCGCCTGCTTCCCGATGCCTTTCTCTATACCTACAACGACACGGTTCCCTGCAATGTCAGCACGCCCGCGGCGGTTGCCGTGCCCGGCGCGCAGCAGTCGCCTCCGGGAGCACAACAGCTGGAATCGAGTTGCTTCCACCTGACCTTCGTGCCCAATCCCCAATGGGACCCGCCCAGCCTCGAAGCAAAGATTCTGCGCGGCATGGCGGGTGAAATCTGGATCCAGGCCGCCGACGACCGCCTCTGCAAGCTCAGCGCCCACCTCATCGACGATGTCGACTTCGGCTGGGGCATCGTGGGCCGTCTCGACAAAGGCGGCACCATTGACCTGGAGCAGACCCGCATCGGCGCGCACGACTGGGAATTGACCGGCATGAAGCTGAGCCTCACCGGCAAAGCGCTGATGGTCAAGCCGCTCAGCTACCACATCAATGAAGAACTATCTCACTTCGCTCCCGTGCCGCCGAACACGGACTACCACAAGGCGATCCGCATCCTCGAAGCCTCGCAGCCCAGCGCAAAATAGCAGTCGCCCCAACCCGTCCACGCAGCCCCGCAAAATAGAAGTTGCGCATCACCGCACTGAGCCCGACCCCTCCCTGTCATCCCGAGCGCAGCGAGGAATCCGCGGTTGCCCTTTCCTCCACCCTATGCGCTACCCGCTACACGCTACCCGCTACCCCTGATACTTCCAGTTCCGCGACTTCCCTTCCGCAATCCACTCCACCGCCGTCGCAATCCGCCTGGCGCGCGTCTCCTCCCGCTTCGCATCCTCAACCCACTCCACATATTCGCGGCGGCAACTGGCGCTGAACCCCTTGAACACCGCCGCAGCGGCCTTGTTCTTCTTCAGCGCCGCCGTCAAATCCTCCGGAACCTTCGCCTCCGCCTTGACCTTCTTTTCCCGCTCGGCAATCGGGCTCCGATACGTGCCGTCATCCACATTGGCCGCCGTCTGCCGGATCCACGTCAGCATCTGCTTGTCTGCCGGCAGATCCTTCAGGCTCTCCACGCGCTTCAGCGGCCCGTCGCCGCTGTTGCGAACGTCCTCCGCCAGGCCCTTGTCCCAGAATCCGAAATGGCAGTGTTCTTTGAATCCCGCCATATTCGCCAGGATCGTGCCCTTATACGAGAAGAACGGCTGGCCCCATTTGATCGACTCCTCCACATCGGGACATCCCTTGTGCATCAGCTCCCGCCACCGTTCGAGGACAGGCTGGGCAAATGGCTTCGCTTTGTGAATGTACGCATCCACCTTCGGATTGTGCTCTCCCATGGAACGGTCTCCTCCCGGCAATGTGCCATGCAGACGAGCATTCTACCGAATCCCGCCGCCCATGAAAGCAGCTGCATCACCCACCACAGGCGAGTGACTGGGCGACTTGCCAACAGGTGACGAAAAGCCCGTTTATCGCGGACCTGTTCCTGATTCATCCCGCAAAACGAACTCAATGAGCGCATTGGCCTGGCGGCGTCAATACAGCCGCACGGCGGGTTTCCTTTAAGTTTCCAAGATTTCTTGCCGGGTTCGGCGCTTAAAAGGCAAGATTGTGGAGTGCAAGAACTGTCTCCAGGGACTCTCCTTGGTCATTACAAACTCATCCGCCGGCTGGGGCAGGGCGGCATGGGCGTGGTATACGAGGCAGTCGACCAGAAGCTGGGCCGCCATGTCGCGGTTAAATTTCTGATCGAAACAACGCACAGCGACAACTCAGCTCTGGAGCGTTTTTGGCGCGAGGCGCGCGCAGCTTCTTCCTTCAATCATCCCGGCATTTGCACCATCCATGAGCTCAACGAGTCGGCGGAGACGCCATTCATCGTGATGGAACTGATGGAGGGCAACAGCCTGGAAAAGCTCTGTCGCGGCAGGCCGATCCCGTATCCAAAATTGCTGGAAACAGGCGTGCAGCTGGCCGATGCCCTGGATGCTGCGCATCGCAAGGGTATTCTGCACCGCGACATCAAGCCCGCAAACATCTTCATAACCAACTCGGGACAGGCTAAGCTACTGGATTTTGGGTTGGCGAAGCTCGACAGCGCCAGCGCCAACGCAGACACTTTGACTGCGGTAAGCCCGCTCACTGATTCGGAATCGAGGATGGGCACGGTCGCCTACATGTCGCCGGAACAGGCGCGCGGCGAAACTCTCGATCCGCGCAGTGACCTTTTTTCGCTTGGGGTCGTGCTTTACGAGATGGCGACCGGACGGCATCCTTTCAGCGGCGCGACAACCGCGGTGGTCTTCGATCGGATTCTGAACGAATCGCCGGTCGCGCCCATTTCGCTCAATCCGGAACTCCCGGTTGAGTTCGAGAGCATTCTCAACAAGGCGCTGGAGAAAGATCGGGAACTTCGCTGCCAGTCCGCAGCCGAGCTACGCGCCGATCTGAAACGGCTGCAAAGGAAGAGCGGTTCGGGAGGCGGTCCAGTCGCGACCTTGCCGGGAGCATCTTCGTCTCGAGACTCTTCGAACTCCGCTGCTGTGCTGCCAGCCAAAAGCTCGCGTGGACTGCCGATCTTCGCGGCTTGCCTGGTCATTCTTGCGGCGGCCGGATTTGGCGCATGGCGCTTCTGGCCTCGGTCCCGGCCGTTCGCGACAACCTCTGTGAGTCAGATCACTAATGCAGGAACGATTGAAGAGATCGCGCTCTCAGGCGATGGTCGCTTTCTGGCCGAGGTCAAGAACGAGGAAGGCCAGCGGACGCTTTGGGTGCGGAACACCGCGACCAACACGGATACCCAGATCCTGAGTGCGTTTGACAACGAATATATGGGGATCGCCTTCTCGCCGGATGGCAATTACCTCTACTTTGTACGGCCGACTCTGGGGAACACGATCACAAACGCACTCTATGTCATGCCGGTCTTCGGCGGTACGCCGAAACAGCTGATCTATAACATCGACAGCATTGTGAGTTTCTCACCAGACGGCAGCCAGTTTACGTATCTCCAATTCACTCCTGAACGGAAGGACCAGTCTTCCGAGATCCACATCGCTAACAAAGACGGAAGCGACAACCAGGTGGTCTATGCGACCCGGGAAGAGAACGGCCCGCCGGCCTGGTCACCCCGGGGCCACAGGATCGCATGGATTGAAACGATCGGGCCTGCGAACTACGCGCTCCAAATCTTCGACATCGCCTCGAAAAAACTGACTCAAGTCGCGACCTCGCCGGGCATCTCTTTCGCGGGTCTATCCAGCGTGGCGTGGACGCCCGACGGACGGCATCTGCTGGCCTTTTACGTCAGACCCCACACCGACCATGCCCAGATCGGGATGGTTACGCTGCCCTCCGGTGATTTTCATCCGGTGACCAATGACGTCAGCTCCTATAGTGAGTTGGCACTCTCTGCGGATGGACGCACCCTGGCAACGGTGCTCACCAACATCGATTCAAGCGTTTCGTGGTATAAGCCCGATGGCGGGGTTGCGCTTTCGACCACCCCGCTGCGGATTACCCCGTACCGAATCGCCTGGGCAAACGAAGACCGTCTGCTCTTTGCCATTCCACGGGTCGATATCGGCTGGATCGAGCGGGCGACCGGAGAGGTGCACACGCTCGACATCGGAGAGACCGCAGCTGGGGACGATATAACGACCTGTCCAGATGGCCATATCCTTTTCACTGGCTTTCCCAGGGGAGTGGCGGCTCAGTGGGTCTTTCGTATGGACGGGGATGGGGAAAACATCCTCCAGTTGGCTCAGGGCGGAATCGCGCCAGCTCCTGGATGCTCCTCTGATAGCCGGGAGGTTTTCTATTTCGTGGAGGAGAATGAGATGTCCAAGGCATCGTTGTGGTCGGTGCCGCTGAGTGGCGGAACACCACGACAGATACTCCCGCCGGAAGCTACTGTGTTTTACGCAGTCTCCCCTGACGGGAGGCTGGCCGCCTGGACCATCCTCGATCCGCCGAAAGCCCGGTGGAATATCTTCGATCTGGCCTCAGAGCGCGCCGTCGCCCAGATTCCTTTGGATACCAGCGACATGGGCGGCTATGAAGCGAGCCCTGTGCGCTTTTCACCGGACAACCGCGCCGCAGTCTATTCCGTTCTCCGGAATGGCGGCAGGACGCTGCTCTACCAGCCGCTGGACGGGTCGGCCCCACACCCGCTTTTCGACCCGGCGCAGGAAGTCATTCCGGACTTTGGCTGGTCGCCTTCAGGCAAACAACTGGCGCTGGTGCGGCAGAAGTCGAGTTCGGATGTGGTGCTGATCCAGGACCAGCAGCAAAAAGGAAAAGACTAAATTCTGAGGTTCCCGTCCGACTGCGCTATTCACTTGTGATTTTGGCTGCTCTCTTCGCTTGACGCCAAATCGCAAATGCACCCATCGAGGCCGATCTGGAACGACAAGTCGGCGCGTGTCCACTGGTCCGTCAACCACTGTTTCCATCCGGCGATGGGAGGCGAACTCAACGGTCGGGATGGCTGCCTGGCTGAAGGATGACCTTCGTACCCTAGCCCGAGCCGATTTCCCTTGCCTTCCATCCGCCGCCCGGAGCACGCTTGAAAACAGGGAAAGCTCTGTTCACCGCCCTCTGGGGTCCCCGGCGAGCCTGCTCGCTGGGGTGGTGGAACAGAGCTTTTGCTTTTCCGAGCGCTGCACTCTGTACCCAGTGCGCTCAAGGCGCCGGCCCAGGCCGAATTGTCCTGCTCTTTGGGATCACCGGAAGAAAGGACCCGTCTGGGGACCAGACGGCCTGGCTCGTCGACGCGCACGCCGCCTGTTTTCTAATGCTTAACCGCAAGGGCTCTGTTTCCCACAGTTACATGTCGAACAGGGCTCCCGGCGTTTGTTCGCAGGCATTTGCGGGATTCGTCCCAAATTTTTTTTACTCCAGTCAGCCGGCGGGTCCAAATCGAAAGGCGCTCCCAAAGGGAGCGCCTGAGTTGGTTCGGATACCAGAACTAGCTGGCGGTGAGTTCGGCCGCGATCTTCTCCGTCACAAAGGCCTCGACCGTGTCGCCCA
The DNA here is from genome assembly GCA_049802575.1 of Acidobacteriaceae bacterium. Classification (GTDB taxonomy): domain Bacteria; phylum Acidobacteriota; class Terriglobia; order Terriglobales; family Acidobacteriaceae; genus Palsa-343. The sequence continues at coordinate 30,970 of JBARMS010000196.1, forward strand.
CCTTGATGTCGTTGAAGTTCGAAATGCCGACGCCGCACTCCATGCCGTTCGTCACTTCTTTCGCATCGTCCTTGAAACGCTTGAGCGAGGTCAGCTTGCCCTTGAACACCGGCACGCCGTCGCGCATTAAACGAACCTCGGAATCGCGTCGCAGGATGCCATCGGTGACCCGGCAACCGGCAATCGTTCCCACCTTCGGAATGCGGAAAACGTTGAGAACCTCCGCGCGCCCCAGGAAGTTTTCGCGGAAGACCGGCTCCAGCAGGCCGAGCATGGCCTTGCGGATTTCGTCCTGCAGCTCGTAGATGATCGAGTGCAGACGAATCTCCACTTCCTCCTGTTCGGCGAGGTCGGCAACCTTGCGTTCCGGCCGTACGTTGAACCCGATGATGATCGCGTTCGACGCTGACGCCAGCAGAACGTCGCTCTCGGTGATCGCGCCCACGCCGGAATGGATGACCTTGATGCGAACCTTCTCGGTCGACATCTTCTGGAGAGAGTCGGCCAAGACCTCGACGGAACCTGTAACGTCTCCTTTCAGAATGAGCGGCAACTCTTTGACTCCCGCTTGTTTAATCTGATCGGCAAGACCCTCCAGAGTGACTCGCGACGATTTAGCCAGCTGGGCCTCGCGTTCCCGCATTTTGCGGTATTGCCCGATGCCCCGGGCTTTGTCGCGATCGCTCACCACCAGGAAAGTGTCACCGGCATCCGGCATGGCTTCAAGACCAAGAATTTCCACCGGGGTCGACGGTCCGGCCTCTTCCACGGGGCGGCCGCGATCGTCAAACATGGCGCGAATTTTGCCGAACGTATTGCCGACGACGAAATTGTCCTGGTTCTTCAGCGTGCCGTTTTGCACCAGCACGGAAGCGACTGCACCGCGTCCGCGATCCAGCTTCGCTTCGATCACCGTGCCGACGGCCGAACGATCTGGCGTAGCCTTAAGCGTTTGCAAGTCAGCGACGAGGCAGATCATCTCAAGCAATAGATCAAGGTTCTGCCGCTTCTTCGCTGAAACATCGACGAATACGGTGCTCCCTCCCCAGTCTTCCGGTACCAGCCCGCGGTCGCCGAGCTGCTTCTTCACGCGGTCCGGCTGCGCCTCGGGTTTGTCGATCTTATTCACCGCGACAATGATCGGCACATTGGCAGCCTTCGCATGATCGATGGCCTCCAGCGTCTGCGGCATCACGCCGTCATCGGCAGCCACCACGATCACCACGATGTCCGTGACCTTGGCGCCGCGCGCACGCATCCGGGTAAACGCCTCGTGTCCCGGCGTGTCGAGGAAGACGATTTCCCTGCCAAATGCGGGCGAATCCGCCTTGGTGATCTTCACCTTGTACGCGCCGATGTGCTGGGTAATACCGCCCGCCTCGCCGCCAGCCACATCCGTTTCGCGGATCGCGTCCAGCAGCGACGTTTTGCCGTGGTCGACGTGGCCCATGACGGTCACAACCGGCGGACGCGTCACTTCCAGTTCGTCCGGGTTCTCGGTCGCGAGGATGCTCTCCATGGCCTCGTTGGCCATCTGATCCTCGAAGCTGATCACCTGCACGTCGGCGCCGAACTGTGCTGCCACATCCTTCACCAGTTCCGCATCGAGCGTCTGGTTAACGGTGACGAACACACCCCGCATCAGCAGCGTAGCAATCAGATCCTTAGCTCGAACTTCGAGTTTCTCCGCTAAGTCTTTGACACTAATGCCTTCCGTCACCGTAATGGTGCGTGTGATGGGTACGGGACCGGAAGGAACCTGCGCAGTCGCCCGCGAAGGCGGCGCAAATCCCTTCATCGGGCCTTCTTTGGTCTTCGGATACTGCTGGCGACCACGGCCACGGGGGCCCGGCCTTGCCGGCCGTGGCGCTTCGCCTGGAGGCGGAGGCGCCAGTCCCGGACCACCCATCCCTGGGCGTTGCCCGAAGCCCGGCCTCTGTCCAAAACCTGGCCGTGCACCCATCCCTGGACGCGCTCCCGCGCCCGGAGGTCCTCCCGGCTGCGAACGGGTCGGATGCATCGGTCTGCGTCCGCCTGGCATTTGCGATCCACCCGGACCGCCCGGTCCGCTCGGACGAAAACCGCCACCCGGCGCTCCTGCCGGCCGGCGATCGAAGATCGGCCTTCCCCGCTGGATTCCTCCCGGATTCGCTGCTCCCGCTGTTGGCGGAGGAGCGCTGTACACGGGACGTGGCCCAGTCTGGGGCATGATGACGCGCCTTGGCGCCGGCGCGGGAGGCGCAGCCGCTGCCTTTTCAGGTTCCGCAGCCGCTTCGTTCAGCGCAGGCACTGCTGGCGGTTTGGACGCGATCGACGGAGCCGGAGCCGCGCTAACCGCCGGCGTTGCTGGCGCTGCGGCAACGGGTGACGGCGCGGTTTGCGCGGTCGGCGGTGCGGCAGGCAAAGGTTTGGCTCCTGCCGCAACAGGCGGAGTGGCAACCGGA
>JBARMS010000197.1:0-36333 GCA_049802575.1 Acidobacteriaceae bacterium
CCTGGGGATCGCGCAGATGCTCCTGCCCCAGGCCGTGAAAGGCGGAATCCCAGATATAGCAGCCCCAGTATCCGAATTTTGTCGGCACAGTGAAGTCGGAGGTGACCGCCTGGCCGCGTTTCACAGAATTCGAGCGGAGCACGTACCAGATGAAATCCCATAGCCGATTCACGTTTTCGTCGGGGGATTGAAAATCCGGTACCTCCGTATCGAAATAATCCTTCCACGCGGCGCCGTTGGCTGCGATCAGCTCAGGCGCGCGGTGCACCAGATCCCGGTTGATCGCGGCGGCGGCGTCTTCACCGCTTCCGAAGGTGGTGGCGAGCGTGATGCTCTTCGCTTCTCCAGGCGCAAGATCGATGTTGACCTGGAACGCGTATTCGAAGCGGTCTCCGGAAAAGCGGTCACCGTACTTGCGCAGGTTGGCGTCGTTGATGAAGGCCCCCATGCCCAAATCCCGCCCGTAGAACTTATCAATATCTCCGGAAAAGGTTCCGACCGCCCAGCCCACGATGGGAGCGGAACTGCCGATCCACTGGTTCACGACGATGCGTCCGGGAAGGTAATGTTTGCCGTAATCCTTCTCTTCCGTCAGAAGCAGCGCATTGCGTGCTGCGTCAAAGGAGATGGACAGTCCATGGCTATCCGGATTGCCGGGTGAATGCGCATCCGGCTGCCCGGCAAAATACAACTTCAAAGGCCGTTGTTGCGATGAGACGTTCCGGATTTGCAGCACATCGGCGAGCGAATCGCCGAGGACCGACTTGTCTTCGACGAATTTCAGCCCGTTCAGCTCGGCTTCCTGGTGCAGATGATTGGGTGTCCAGGTGCGGGCACCGCCCTGGATCGTCATCGTCTGACCAGTGAGCTGGTCGTAGCAGATGAGTTCGGCGACGCGCGGGCGCACAGTTCCCCATCCGCCGTTAATGCGATGCCACCACCACATCCACGGAATTCCGAATTCGCCGCCGGTGGCCGCGACGTTACTGCCCTTGTCGGTCAGTTCCGTCTTATCCGGGCGTGTGAGGCGGTCGATGGGCGATGCGTGGTTGGCGGCGGGCTTATCCGCTGCGGCGGCCGGCCCAGCCAGGACGGCGGCGAAGCCGATGCCAAGGGCTATTGGTGCGAATCGTACGAGTTCAGCCACCCTTGCCGTCACTCTTCTCCCTGGCTGGTTTGCCCGTGCAATCTGCAGTTCAACAAAGAAGGCGGCTTCTGGAAATCCTGGGGAAGTGATCCGAAAGCCGCCGTTCACAGTGGAGACAGGCCAATTTGGCAAGAGTAAGCGGAATGGACGGCAACTTCTTTGCGGGCTGCTGTTCCATTCCGCGATCAAGAGGCAACGCAGATCTCAGAAGATAATTTTTCCGCCGAGTTGAAGTTGTCGCATGGAGCCGGCACTCGTGATCATTCCAAACTGCGGACTGGTCATGGTGTTGTTGGCTCCGCCGAGGTTGACCCAGTTAAAGGAGTTGAAGGTATCGAAGTGGAATTCAAATCGCATCCTCTCCGGGATGATATCGAAGCTGCGCAGAATCGAGGCATTCACATTCTTCGTGCCCGGGTTTCGTACTGTATCTACGCCAACGTTGCCGACGTGGCCGACGCCCGGATCGGTGAACACGCTGGTGTTGAACCACGCCGCCATTTCCGCGGGATGCGAGCGGCTGTGGCTGAGGGTGGGGTTCCCCTTCTGCAGAGGCCGGGAGCCGTAATAGCTGTTGACGAGATCGTCGGTCCCGGTCAGGATTGTGATCGGGCCGCCGTCTTCAAACTGCATGAGGCTGGCGATTTCCCATCCGCTGAGAACGGTGTTGGTAAAGCGGTTGTTGTAGTGGAAGTCGGGCTGATAGATCAGGCTGCCGATGAGGTTGCTGGCGTAGTCGCTGTCGCTGATTCCCCACCGCATTCTGGGGACGGCCCAGTTCTGGACCGGCCAGTGATTGGCATCCAGCGCCTTGGACCAGGTATAGGAAGTGGTGAACTGCAGTCCGCGGCGGAAGCGCCGGTTGAACTGCATCAGCAGACCCTGATATTCGGCGTTATCGGGCGTCCCGTTCACGAAGACTCCCGACACCTGACCCGTCAGATAGGGATAGCGGTCGGCCAGGCTCTGCGGAGCCTCGGTGGCGCCGGGCGCATACTGCGCCCCTCCGAAGTAGTCGTAGTTGAACCAGACCTTGCGGGCGATGCTTCCAACATACGATGCCTCGATATAGGTCGTTGCGCTGATCTGGTGCTGCACGCCAAGACTGTAGTTATAGGCGTAGGGCTTCTTGGTTCTCGGGTCGACGCCTCCGCCGCCATAGGGGATAGGGGCCGAGTAGTCCGCCGGGGGGCCTTTCCACGCACTGGCTGCCTTGATCGGGTCGCAGGTGTTGACGTACGGATTGCTGATGGGGACCAGCGCCTGATTCCCTGTGAAACAACTGGGCGACGGTGTAGCGAACGGGCTGCCGTTTTGCCAGCCGATGGTCTCCACCTCTCCGCCGAAGATCCCGAATCCACCACGCAGGGAGGTTTTTCCGTTGCCGAAGACATCGTAAGCGAAGCCGACGCGCGGATCGAACTCCTGCGGAGCGTTATAGCCGGCGTTGCTCCATCCGGGGTCGGCTTTGCCGGTGACGGTGTCCTTGAATAGCCAGCCAGGCAGGAAATCGGGAAAGATCGCCGACTGGGCGTAGGGTTTGAAGGTAGTGCGATAACCACTGGGATTGATGACTCCGGTGAGATCCTCCCAGCGCACGCCCGCTGTGAACGACAGGCGTTTCGTGGCTTTCCAGTTGTCCTGGACGAAGCCGGAATACAAGTAATGCACGGTCACGTCCGCATTGAGGACCGGTACGCCATACTGGAACGATCCAACGTCACCGGAGATGAGGTCGGCCAGGGCATTTCCGGTAGCTTCCCCGTAGAAGTAAACCCAGGGCCCGGGGCTGGTGAACTGATTGTCATGATAGTAGATCGCCTGCCCACCCATGGTCAGCGCGTGCTTCCCCTTGATCCACTGAAAGGTGTCTTCATATTCCTGATTGTGGGTGAAGACAGATCCGTCATTCGTGGCGTCGAACTGGAAGTAGCCAGAGACAGTTACGTCGGGTGGCTGACTGTAGGCGCTGGTGAAATTCGAGCCCAGGGATTGGAGCGTGAAGTTAGAGTTGAGCCAGCCGCGTTTCGCGCCGACGTCTACGAACACAAAGCGAGCCGTATTCAGCTTGTTGGGTGAAAACGTGTAGGTGTGTGCGACGTTGATCTGGTACTGGTCGCCGGCCGTGATGTAGTCGGTCTCGTTGGGATTCAGATAAATGCTGCTGCCCTGATTGCTCAGAATGTTGTTGTTGAGGCGGTAGAAGCTGCCGGTAATACGCTGCTTCTTGGTAAGGTCGTAGTCGACCCGAGCTACATACTCGTTGTAGTTGGAGTCATTTGGGGAGTTTCCCTGCCAGCCATTCGTGCCCAGGTTAGGAGTTGGCACATATTGCAGGAACTTGGCGATCACCGGGTCCACCGGAACCATGGAGTTTGCATAGGGCTGGCCTGTGCTGGGGTCCGTGGGGACAGGAGTGACCCCGGCGAAGTTACCGGACCTCTCAGCCGTAGTGGGAACAAGAGCGGCGAAGGAGAATGCCGAACCAGCCTGGCGGTAGCCCTCGTAGCTGCCGAAGAAGAAGGCTTTGTCGCGCAGGATCCGGCCGCCAATGGTTCCCCCGAACTGATTCTGGACCAGCTTGGGGTTGACGGTGGTCTGCTGAAACGAACGCGCGTTCAGTCCGGCGTTGCGGTTGAATTCCCAGACATCGCCGTGAAAACTGTTCGTGCCGGATTTGATGACGGCATTGACGGTCGCTGAGTCGGCGCGGCCATATTCGGAAGCTCGCTGGCTGGAGCTGTAATTGAATTCTTCCAGCGCGTCGGGATTCGGGAGCTGGAGTCCGGAGTTGACGTAGGTCCAGGAGAACAGTCCGCCGTCGAGCAGCCATTCCGTACCGCGGTTCTGAAAATAGGAACCGTTGCTGGTGATGAACGTGGTTGGGAAGCCCCACCAGTTTACGTTCGAATAGTTATTGGTCCCCGGCGCCAGGGTAACCAGCGATCCGGCGTCTCTGCCATTCAGCGGAAGATCGGAGATCTGCTTTTCCGTGATGGTGGAGTCGACCGTCGCAGACGTCGTGTTGACCTGAGGTGGCAGCCCACTCACCGTGACCGTCTCCGTCGCGGAACCGATCTGAAGCTGTACGTCGACCCGGTTGTGGGTGGAGGCGTAGACGACGATGCCGGTGCGTTCGAAGCCCCTGAAACCGCTTTGCTCCACTTTCACGGAATACGTACCCACCGGCAGGTCGAGGAACTGGTAATGCCCGGATGGATCGGCAGTGGCAGCGTAGTTTTGCCCCGTTGCGGTGTCTGTAGCCTTCAGGCTCGCGCCGGGTACGATCGCTCCGGTGGAATCGGCTACATAGCCCTCAATCGTGCCGGTGGCGTTCTGCGACCTCCCCGAAAACGGAAGGAGGAGCAGGATCGCGATAAGAGCTAGCGGAACGAAGATCCTTGCTCGGTATCCTTGCTGACTGATCATGTGCGTACGCCTCACTTTCAAATCCTGATGGTTAAGCTGTACTTCCTGAAACGCTTGCCCGGAGCCCCACACGGCGGTGGCGGCAGGGCCCCGGTGTGCGTATTCGTCTGAGTTCCTGCCGGTCGGCACAGTTTGAAGAAAGCGCACGAACGTACTGCGCACTGGAAAGGGCTATGCTTGGCGAAAAGTCCAATCGATCACCAGTTGCGGTCAGACTATTGACAGGTTTATCGATTGCGTGAAATAGTTCGTGCCCCTCTTTATGAACAAAACCATTGCGGGCAGTCCCGCGCGACGAGGCGAGCCGAAGGCCCGCGCAGGCCCCCGGTTGGGGATGTTGGAGCGTTCGGATGGGGCGGATAGCCGGCACGTGTCCCCCTTCACCTTCCATGAGGCGCGCTTATAGATTAAAGATTAAACGATTGTCAAATACTTCCTGGGCCGGTCCTCTGGGCCCAGGTCCGGGCTTTGTCCGTTTCTCGCCTCCGGAATAGACCATCTGTACTATTCCGATTGCACCAACCGCATTGCTACGATGGCCTGTTTCCAAACGTTTCTAAAAGGTCCTTCCGCTGACAACCAAGCCGATCTCGCGTCGCCATTTCCTCCACGCAAGCGCCGCCACTCTGGTTGCGGCCTCGACCCCGGGATTTGCCGACGGCCTGGTCGAGGCGGATTCCCGTCCCCGCCCGGAGGTGCGGGATCCGGTCCCGAACCGCGCGCCTTTGGCCGCGAACGCATTCGCTCCGCTGCCGCTCGGATCGATTGAGCCTGCGGGCTGGCTGGCGAACCAGCTGCAAGTGCAGGCTCGCGGACTGGGGGGGCATGTGGACGAGGTATGGCCGGATGTGGGCCCGAACAGCGGCTGGCTGGGAGGCACAGGCGAGTCGTGGGAGCGCGGGCCGTACTTCCTGGACGGCCTGGTGCCGCTGGCCTGGCAACTGCGGGATCCGATGCTGCGCACCAAGGCACAGCGGTATCTTGACTGGACCCTGGATCATGCGCAGAAATCGGGCTTCTTTGGACCGGCGGCCAATGACGACTGGTGGCCGCGCATGGTCATGCTGAAGGTCCTGACGCAATATCAGGAGGCGAGCGGGGACGACCGCGTGATCCCTGTAATGGAGCGGTATTTTGCCTACAGCCTGCGCGAGATGCCCAACCGTCCCCTGCGCGACTGGGGCCGTTATCGCTGGCAAGATGAGGTCCTGAGCGTTCTTTGGCTCTACAACCGCACCGGCGATCCGTCGCTTCTGCAATTGGCACAGCTGCTGGCTCGCCAGGGGTACGACTGGCGCACGCAGTTCGCCGATTTTCACTACACTGAGCGCTGCACGCCCGCTTACCTGGGTCTTGAGCCGGGAAGGATGCTGACGGATCGCGGCATGCAGACCCACGGCGTAAACAACGCCATGGCACTGAAGGTCCACCCCGTTTATTACCTGCTGGATGGAGTTTCAGCCGACAAGTCCGGACTGCTGCGACAACTGGCGCTGCTGGATCAGTATCACGGCCTCCCCAACGGAATGTTCTCCGCCGATGAGCACTTCGCCGGCCGAAATCCGTCGCAGGGCATCGAGTTGTGCGCGGTGGTCGAAGCGATGTTTTCGCTGGAGCAGGCCCTGGCGATCACGGGCGATTCAGAGTTGGGCGACCGCCTGGAGCGCATCGCGTTCAATGCTCTGCCGGGCGCGTTCACCGATGACATGTGGGCGCACCAGTACAACCAGGAGCCGAACCAGGTGGAAGTGAGCCTGCATCGTGAGCCGTGGACGACCGATGGGCCGGAGTCGAACATCTACGGACTGGCTCCCAACTTTGGCTGCTGCACGGCCAATTTTCACCAGGGCTGGCCGAAATTCACTGCGAGCCTCTGGATGCAGTCGGCCGACCGGGGACTTGCGGCTCTGGCCTACGGGCCCTGCCGTGTGCACACCCGGATTGGTTCCACGGATGTGAGTCTGACCGTGCAAACGGCCTATCCGTTCAGCGGCAATATTCAGATTCGGAGCGAGCCCGCCGCGCCGCTCACCTGCCCAATCAGCCTGCGGATTCCGGGATGGGTCGAGGGGGCGCGTGTCCGCGTGAATGGGGAAAATCAGGAGGGTGTGAAGCCGGGCGGATTCTTCCGGATCCAGCGAACTTGGAAGGCCGGCGATGTCATTTCCCTCGAATTCCCGATGAAGCCGCGCACCTCGCGCTGGTTCCACGATTCAATCGCAGTGGAGCGTGGGCCGCTGGTGTTCTCGCATGCGATTGGCGGGGACTGGCTGAAGCTGGTTGACCGCGGACAGGCCAACGACTGGCAGGTCTACCCAACCAGCGAGTGGAACTACGCGCTGGCGCTGGATCCGGATACGGTCGAGAATGCGGTGACTGTCTGCGAGGCGGATGCGACTGAGGATGTATTCACAGAGACTCATGCGCCGGTCCGGCTTACGGCTCCTGCCGTGATGGTTCCGGACTGGCGGGCCCAGGACGGGGTAGCCGCTCCCCCTCCGGTTAGCCCTCTGGCCGAGATTCCGGGCGCGGACGCGAAGGTCATTCCGCTGGTGCCGTATGCCGCCGCCAAACTGCGGATCACTGCATTCCCCCAATATCCGGCTGGAGACCCTCGGCAGGCGGAGCAACAGGAACCGCAGCGTTGCGAAACGGAATCAGAGGACGAGGGGTAAAAACCGGTCTCGTGCGCCGAACGTTTCAGCCAACGCGTCAGGTGAGACCATGTCTCTTTCCTGTAAACTGCAAGACGCTATTATAGATTATCGAGGAGACGACCTGGTGGCGGATTCTGCGAACAATCTTCAACTCACTCGTCGGGCGTTTGTCCGGAATCTCTCCGCAGCCGGCATCGTCTCCCTGGTACCGGCTGACTCTCCTCGCGCGCATGCTTCGGCTGCGGCACTCTCGCCGCAGCAGCCGGCAGAACAGGATCAGCCAGGCGATGCTCTGCACAAGCTGACTCCGGTTCCCGGCCAGCAGGTTGCGATCGAGGACGAGTTCTGGTCGCCGAAACGGCAGGTGTGGCAGGAAGTGACGATCCGCGACTGCTTCCGTAAATTTGAAAACGACCGGGGCGGCGCGATCAACAATTTCGACAAGGTCCGCGCCGGCCTCACCGGAGGGCATGCCGGCGATCCGTGGATGGACGGCCTGATTTACGAAATGATCCGAGGCTCGTCGGATTTTCTGCTCAGCCATCCCGATCCCGAGCTCGAGCAGCAACTCGACGGATATATTGCCAGGATCGCGGCGGCCGCCGCAGTGAGACCGGACGGGTACATCAACACCTACACGCAACTGATGGAACCGGGCCATGAGTGGGGACTGCATGGCGGACTGCAACTCTGGCAGCATGAGATCTACAACCTGGGCGCGCTCATCGATGCCGGCGTCCACTACTACCGCGCGACGGGCAAGGCGGCGCTGCTGACCGCCGGGGTGACCATTGCGAATACCATGACCGAATTCATGGGGCCACCGCCGAAGCGCAATCTGGTGCCGTGCCACCCTCTTCCGGAAGAAGCGATGGTCCGGCTGCACGAGCTGTTGCAGGCGGAGCCGGCGCTGAAGACTTCCCTGACGGTTCCGGTTCACGACACAGCGTATCTGCAACTGGCGGAGTTCTGGATCGAGGATCGCGGCAACAATATCGGCAAGCCGGACTGGGAGAAAGATCATCACGCGGCGGAGCTGTTCGTGCGCAATCAGGAGTACGGCGATGGCCGCCCATCGTGGGGAGCGTATGCGCAGGACGATGCGCCGGTCTTCGAGCAAAAAGATATTCACGGACATGCGGTCCGAGCGACTTTGCTGTGCGCGGGCATTGCTGCCGCTGCGCGTGTGAACGACCGGGAGCCCTACCGGCAAACGGCGATCCGTCTGTGGGAGAACATGGTGTATCGCCGCATGCACATCACCGGCGGTGTGGGAGCCTTTGCCAACGAAGAGAAGTTCGGTCCGGATTACACCCTGCCCAACGACGCGTATCTCGAAACCTGTGCCGCTGTCGGCGCCGGCTTCTTTCACCACAATATGAACATGGCCTTTGGCCACGCGCGCTACGCCGATGAACTGGAGCGGACGCTGTACAACGGCGCGCTGGCGGGCGTCTCTCTCGCGGGCGACACCTACTTCTACGAAAATCCGCTCGAATGCAACACCTCGCGCGCGCGCTGGGCGTGGCACGAATGCCCGTGCTGCCCACCCATGTTCCTGAAGATGATGGGCGCGATGCCGAGCTACATCTACGCGACCTCGCATGACAGCCTGTACGTGAATCTGTTCGTCGGCAGCCATGCTTCCATTCGGCTCAACGATTTGCCCGTGGAGATTCGGCAGGCCACACGGTATCCATGGGACGGCAATGTCCGGCTCACCGTGCAGCCGGCGCACGCCGCGTCCTTTCCGCTCATGGTTCGGATCCCGGCGTGGTGCAGCGGGGAGAGCGTCCGGATGAACGGGGAGCGGATTGCGTCCGGCCCGCGGGTCGATGGGTACCTGCGCATCGCTCGGACGTGGGATCCCGGCGATGTCGTCGAACTGGAGATGCCGATGCCGGTGCGCCCGGTACGAGCCAACCCGCTGGTGCAGGCGGATGCCGGACGGGTTGCGCTGATGCGCGGCCCGCTGGTCTATTGCGCGGAGTCGGTCGACAACTCCGCACCGGTGCGCACGCTGCGCCTCTCGGCTCACTCCCCTGCGACGACCGATTTTCGGAAGACCTTGCCCGGGGGCGTTGTCGTGGTCCAAACCGAGGCTGCGGCTGCGGGGGACCCCGGCGCGGGGCCGTACTTCTCTGCGGATCAGGAGATCCCGCACGAGCCTGTAACGCTGACCGCGATTCCCTATTTTGCCAACGCGAACCGAGGTCCGGTGGATATGGCGGTGTGGCTGGCCAGGCAGGTGTAACGCGGGCGCCCAGAGATGATTGCGACGTGCGGACGATGGGTCGAGTGGAAAGCGGCTAAGGCACCCCGACGGCGATCAGCGACTCTTCGGTAAGACCGATGCCATACTGCGCATTCCAGTACCGCACGGTTTGCCGGATGAAGGTTTCCCGCGCGATCCGCGGATTCCGCGAACGCAAACCTTCGAGGATTTTCAGGTGCTGCTGGACAGCCTCCAGCCGCTCGCCAACGGCATTGGGATTGTCAGGCCACCGGCCCACGATGGAAAAGACGAACAGCCGAAACGTCACGGCCTCCAGGGTTTCCATCAAATACGCGTTGCCGGCCAATTCCCAGATGCGGCGATGGAAGGAGACGTCGCTCTCGTGAAAGCGCCGGACATCGGTGTCGGTAAGCCCACTGCCCGCCATTTCCGTCACAAGAGCCGTTAGCTCCCGATCCGCTTCGGGCGTAAAGTTCTCGGCCGCCTTGCCGATGGCGATGGCCTCCAGCGGAATGCGCACTTCCTGGATGAGCCGATAGTCCTCGGCGCGCAACTGAGCGACGTACGTGCCGCGCTGCGGCAGCTTGTGCAACAATCCCTGATGCTCGAGCTCATGCAGAGCTTCGCGCAGCGTCGGCTGCCCGATTCCCAGACGCGCCGCCCACTTCTGCTCGACGATGCGATCTCCCCCGCGCAGTTCTCCTGAGATGATGGCCTCCCGGATCGCCTGGGCCGCGGCCTGGGGCGCCGTTTGAATCATCAGTTTGCCGTCGTTGCGTTTGCCGCTCAGGTTGTTCATCAGAGCCGTACTGAACCGTTCAGCCTGTGGCTGCCTTGCAAATAATCTATCGCCGTTCGGCTCGCGACGCGCCGAATTCTCCATAATGCGCTCATTTTAGCCCCTCTTGACACGATTATCTTCACTCTATAATCTTTCGCTGGCATGCCCTTCCGCAATCCCGCAAATCAACCGCCTGCTCCTCCATCGACCCCGTCTCCTGCCAGCGCGGCCGGCATAACGGAGTCTGCAGGAGCAGCCTGGCAGATCCGCAGCGGAAGCCTGAACCCACTGCTGATTCGCAGCACCCTGGTCGCGGCGCTCGGAGGGCTGCTTTTCGGCTTCGACACGGCCGTGATCGCGGGCGCGACGCATGCGCTGTCGGCCCTGTATCGGCTGACGCCAGGCTCGCTCGGCCTCACGGTCTCCGCGGCTTTATGGGGAACCATCACGGGGGCGCTGTTTGCGGGAATCCCCGGCGACCGCTATGGACGCCGCGACAGCCTGCGCGGGCTTGCCGTACTCTTCTTTGTCTCCGCCATCGGCTGTGCTCTGGCGTGGGACTGGGGGTCGTTCCTCGCTTTTCGGTTCGTCGCCGGACTGGCGATCGGCGGGTCATCGGTTCTCGGTCCTATGTACATAGCGGAGATCGCTCCCGCAAAATGGCGCGGGCGGCTGGTCGGAGTCTTCCAGTTCAACATCGTCTTCGGCATTCTGCTCGCCTATTTTTCCAACTACCTCATCGGAACCATGTCCCTTGGAGCCGATGCCTGGCGCTGGAAGCTGGGCATATCCGCGGCCCCGGCAGCTTTGTTTTTCCTGCTCCTCTTTTACATCCCGCGCAGCCCTCGCTGGCTGGTGAAGAAGGGCCGAAAGGCAGAAGCGCGCGAAGTATTGCGGGAAATCGAAGGAGACGCGGCGGAACACGAGCTGACCGACATCATCGAGTCGATCCAGGCAGACCATACCGGCACGCGGCAGCGGCTCTTCTCGCGCCGGTACCGTTATCCGCTCTATCTGGCGATCACAGTGGCAATGTTCAATCAACTGGCCGGCATCAACTCGATCCTGTATTACCTGAACGACATCTTCGCGAGCGCGGGATTTTCGGGCGTCTCCGGCGATCTGCAGGCGGTCATTATCGGCGCGACGAATCTGACCTTCACCATGGTGGCCATGTCGGTGATTGACAAGTTTGGCCGCCGCACCATGCTGCTGATCGGCTCGGTGGGGACGTGTTTCTGCCTGGCCACGGTGGCGTACTTCTTCCACACCCGCACACACGAGCGGATGCTGATCGTTCCGCTGATGGGCTACATCGCGTTCTTCGCATTCTCGCAGGGCGCGGTCATCTGGGTGTACATCAGCGAAGTCTTTCCCAACACGGTGCGCGCCCGGGGACAGAGCCTGGGGAGCTTTACTCACTGGCTGATGACGGCTGTGCTTTCGTGGATGTTCCCTCTTTTGCGAGCGCGCTCGGCTTCGGTGCCGTTCGCCTTTTTCGCGGTCATGATGGCGATCCAGTTTTTCGTGGTGATGTTCACCTTCCCGGAGACCAAAGGCATCACGCTCGAAGAGATGGAGAAGAAGCTCGGCGTCGTCTAACATCGTGTTCTGCGCGAGAACAGGCAGCATGCCGCATTACAATTTTGCCCGCAACAACCCGTACGACCGCCAGGCGCCTGTCGAACCCCTGCTTCCGGCTCTGATGCCGAGCGCCGCCTACATGCAATCCATTCGCGCGTTTGATGTTCCGGAGGGCGCGCTCGCGATCTGGTATTTCGGACAAAACGGCTTCATTCTCAAGACGCGTTCCAGCCCCCTGCTCAGCATCGATCTCTATCTGAGCGACAGCTGCGCCGAACGCTTCGCCAGCCTCCCTTTTCGTCTGAATCGCCAGTTGCCTGTTTTCGTTGAGCCGGAGGACCTCGACGTCGACATTTTTCTCACCACGCATTCCCACGATGATCACGCCGATCCTGAGACGATCCGCCGGCTGCCGCATAAGGACAAGCTGCGCTTCGTGGGACCGTGGGAAGCCGTCTCCCGCTATGTGGAGTGCGGCGTGCCCGCGGCCTCCTGCACGCTCCTGCATCCCAACCAGACGCTCGATCTCGACGGCCTTTCGATCACCGGGACTTTTGCACTGCCCACCGACGCCACCGACCTGAATCACAGCGGCGTACTCCTCCGCTTCCCCGGCGGCATCACTTTTTACAACACCGGAGACACCGCGTACTGCGGCATTCTGGCGTCGCTGCTTCCCCGGGGTCCGGATCTCTGCGCGGTGTGCATCAACGGAGGGTTCAACAACCTGAGCGCCATGCAGGCGGCGCATATCGTTTGCGCGGTGCAGCCCCGCATCGCCATTCCCTGCCACTACGACATGATGATCAACAATGTCGGCGACCCCGAGATGTTTCGCGCGGCACTCCACGTGGTTGGCAGCCCGGCAGAGGTCCGCGTGCTCGACTACTACGAGCCGTGGATCTATGCGCGATAAGTGATGTCTTCCCTTCCCAGGCTGGATCACGACCCGATCTCCACGGTATAGACCCTCCCGTTGCGGCCCGCGAATTCAATAACAGGCCCGGCGCCAAGCTGTTTGCCGGAGTCGTCGCTCACCGCAATCTGGCGTGCTTTTCCGGTCGCGCGGAGGCGGACCCGCAACTCCGATCCGCCGGACGCGTGGTATTCGACCTCAACGGAGGTTGAGCGGAAATTCATATTGCGGACTCCATAGACGCCCCCGGCCTGAAGCAGGTTCGCCGGCAGCGCCGGAGCCAGCTGAAAGGCATTCTTTGCGGGATCGTCAAGTTCGCGAAATCCGATGACGTTTCGGATCAGCAGCGTGGGCAGGGTGGCACCCCAGCCGTAGTTCTCGCAGCCACCCGGATTGTCATCCTGAATTGGCCAGAATTCATTTGCGATGCCCGGTATCCGGAATTGATATTCCGGGGGCAGCGTCGACTCGAAGGGCGCAATGGTTCTTGTCGCGCGGGCGTCAGTCCTGCGGTAAACGCGGTCGGCGGTCCGAGCCACAATCTTCCCGATGAACTCACGCCTCCCCGCGTTCCACGACGCTTCGCTGAAGGGAAACAGGAACGATGGCCACTCCAGCCAGTAGAGCGGATTGTCGGCGAAATATTCGAGCCGAGGCACCAGCGCGCGCGCCTGGTCGTCCGTCGCGATGCCCGCCGCCAGCGGATACAGCATCATGATGTCGAAGTAGTCCTTGAGGATGATGGGCTGGTTATTACGATTGTCGAAGTCGCGAAACCATCCATCGACAAACATCGCGCGGGTGGTTTCCACGCGATGCTGCGCCAACTGGCTCCAGCGGGCCTTTTCCTGGGGAAAGCCGGCCACCTCGCAGAACAGGGCCATATTCCTGAAGGCCTCCGCCATGGCGGCTTCCACGTCGACGGTGCGCACAAAATCCGATACGGCCCCGGGATTTTCCGCTGCGACGAGAAAACGCTTCGAAGCGTCCTGTCCCGATTCCCAGCTGCACTTGCAGTGGAACCATCCGTTGCTGTCGGTGCGATTGGCCAGCCACCAGTTGAGGAACCGCCGCATGTGCGGATACAAATCCTCGATCCACGCGGCATCGCGGTTGCGAATGTAGATGGAGCGGATGACGCGAAACGGCATGCCCCAGGTGGGCGCCGTTCCGGCCTCGGAGCCATCGGCGCAAATCATGTTGACGCTGCCATCCTCGCGCGAGCAGGGAATATTTGCCGCTGGAGCATCGGCAAAGGCTCCGAGGATGACGTCCTTGGCCAGCTCTACGTCGGCATAACTGAGCGCCATGGTGTCGAGCATGGTTTCGCCGAGCACTGCGCGGGGAGTGAAGATCTGCATCCCGTCCCACCGGTGCTTGTAGATTCCGACAGCAGGACGCATGGTCATGCGCAGCGTCTCAAAGTCGTAGATCCAGCCATGCTTCCATTGCGACGGCCAGTCTCCGGTGAGGAGGGGTGCAGTCCGGTAGAAGCGATCGTCGTCCTCAAGTTTTATCCGCATCGACGCCGCGACCTCCGCGAGAGAGGATCGCGACCGGCTGAGCGCCGCTTCCTGATTGACACCGCGCACCAGGCTCAGCGTCACGGTATCGCTCTGCCCCGGCCGCGGTGCGATCGCATAGCTCTGCATGGTGTGCATGGCGCCGGGAAACCTTGCCGAAGTTCCCGCATTGCGCGACAGATCGTTGCCGGCGATCCATTGCTCCCATTCTTTGGAATCCGCCGTACCTTTCCCGGCCTGGCTGGGCCGATCCCCCGCCAGCGCAAAGATGTCTCCATAGGCCCAAATCTTCGACAAAGCCGCGTGATCCGGATCCAGCATGGAGGTGATGCCGTCGGACCCCCACCACGGCTGCTGCGGATAACCGTAGACATTTGTGGCGTGCAGGGTGAGGTTGTGACTGGCGGCGCCGGAGTTGCGCATCTCGATGCGGGCCAGCAACACGTCGGGCGAGGCCAGAACGTACTGGATACTCACGCGCACATCTTCGAAGCTCCAGTCGTAGCTGAAGAGGTTCTTAGTGTGATAGCGGGAAACGATGGCGACATCATGCGCGGCAAAATCTTCGCGTTGATGGAACTGGGTTTTGCCGTCCAGCACGAAGCTGAGATGCAGGAACGAAAGATAGTTCACTGGGCAGAGCGTTCCCTCGCCATAAGGCCACGGCATCTCTCGCGCCCACCAGCCGAAGCCGAGAGGCGGGACGCTGCGCACCGCACCGCTGCGATGCAGGACTGCGCTGTGGCCGGGATTGTCGAGATAGCCGAAGGGGGTGTAGTCGCTGGCCGGGAACGCATGCCCGGCGATGGCGTTTTCTTCCGTCGCGGCTTCGTCGGCGGACGGGTTGCCGGCGCGTAACCAGTCGTTCCTGAAACTCGCAGCCGAGGCGGCAAGCAGGAGAGAAAATTCGCGGCGATTGATTGGATCGGAGGACATCTCAGCTTCTCCCTTACCGGCACAGCGCCTGGAGCACCAGGAAACCGCACACCGCCATCTCCGCGTGGTAGCCTCGCTCTGAGCCGTGGCGCCAGGTTAGCGCTCAGGAATCATGGCGCGGCATAGTCCAAATGCACTATTGAGCGGGTTCAGGGCAACCTCATAGAATGTGTTTCGCTTGCGCCGCATTCGCGCGTCCGGCTCTCTGCACCTGCGCACATCGCAGCGTACGATGGGCGCAACGGAGCCTGCGCGTGAAGACCCAGGATGCAGTGGACAACATGGATCGCATCACCGCCAGGCCCTGGTTAATCCTGTCCTGCGCAGCCTTGGGTCTGGCTCTGTGCTGCGTGTGGGTCGTTCTGCGGTCCTCCGGCGCAGCGAAATCGGAACACACGATTGCCTTCATCGCCCAAACCACCGGAGACGAGTTGTGGGAAGCCGCGCATGCGGGTGCGCGCGCTATGGGCGAGCAGACCGGCTTCCGCGTGTACTGGAATGCTCCGACCCGCGAGGACGACGTGGAGCGGCAGATCGAGTTGATCCAGGCGGCGATCCGCCGCAGGGATGCCGGTCTGATCGTCGGTCCCGTCCAGTATCTGGCGCTCATCTCGCCACTCCGCGAAGCCCTGACGATGCACATCCCCGTCGTCGTCGCCGCCTCTTCCGTGCCACTGCCGCCAGGCAATGGCCTGGTGTACATCCTGAGCGACGACGCTGCGGCGGGAAGGATTGCGGCGCAGCGCATCGGATCGATTCTGAATGGCCGCGGCACCATCGCCGTGCTGGGCGTCAATCCAAACCTCACCGGCGTGGTGGTGCGTGCACGATCCTTCGAGGAAACGATGGCCGCCAATTTTCCCGGAGTGCTGATTGTGGAGCGGAAAACCGCGGCTCCGACCTTCGAAGAAGCTGCCGAATCGGCAGAGCAAATTCTGCTCGACCATCCCAACATCGACGCGATCGTCGGCCTCACCAGCACCGACAGCGAAGGAGCGCTCACAGCGATTTCCATCCTGCACCGGACGCCGGCTGTCCACCTGATCGGCTGCGACCAGGAAGACGATCTGATGAAAGGAATCCGCGAGGGGAAGATCGATTCCATCATCGCGGAGAACAGTTTCGCCATCGGCGAGCAGGCCGTTGCGGCGATTGCAGCGATGCGCCGCGGTCAAAGCGTGCAGGCCAGCGTCCTGGTCCCCCCTCTGCTGATCGATCGAACGAACATCGATCGTCCGGACATTCAGAAAGTTCTCTCGATGAACTGGCGAGGCGCGCCATGATGGCGCCGGGCACAATCCGAAAAAGGTCTCTGCTGATCGCGGGTGGTACGGTTCTGGCCGCGGCCTGCGTCCTGGGCGGCCTTTACGAGAGAAGCCTGCCGCGGCTGCCGTGGCACGACTCCTTCGCCTCCGGCAGCATCACCCAATGGGAGGCATTAGGCGGAGCCTGGGCCATTTACGACGGCGGCATCCGCAACAACTCCGACGACCGTGGAGCGAAACTCGTCGGCGGCTCGGCCGACTGGAGCGACTACGCCGTGGATGCCGATGTGCTACTGCTGGGCGACGACGGCGATGCCGGGCTGATCGTGCGCTCGAGCGACGAAGAAGAGGGAGTGGATTCCTACAGCGGGTACTACGTCGGCCTGCGCGATCGGAACAACAGCCTGACCATCGGCCGCGCCGATCACGGGTGGGTCGAATACCAGGCGGTTTCGCCGCAACACCCACTAAGCTCTTTCCAGTGGTACCACCTGCATGTGGTAGCTGTGGGCTGCGAGATTGCCGCCGTGGCCTCCGACTTCGTGACCGGAGACCGCACATGGGTGGCGATGCATGAGTCGCCGTGCGCCCGTGTCGGCCGCATCGGGCTGCGATCGTATTCCTCCGGGGGCGTCTGGAAAAATGTGCGCGTGACGAAGGCCAACGCGGCGGATCTGGCTCCGCTGCTGGCCCACGCCTCGCCCGCCCCGCCCCCCAGCTTTCTGCAAAGCGAGGCGGGGTTCAATTCCCTGCGCCTCAACCAGCCAGGCATTGAAAGCTCGCTGGCCGAATCTCTGCATCGACCGGCCACGGCGCCGCTGAATGCAATCGGCAATCTGAAGGCGTTCTCGCCTTTGCGTTCACCCAGAGCTACCGTCCGCGGCAGTGTCATCCTCACGTCGCCTCGGGTCTACCTGCAGGATTCCACCGGCGGGGTCGCAGTCGATTTCCTGAACACGCCTCCCCTCAAGATTGGCGATGAGGTGGAGGCGACCGGAATCGTCGAGCCGTCGCGCTTCAGCGCTGTTCTCCACGGCGCTTCCGGACGCCTGCTCTGGCAGCGGAGCCCGTCGCCGCCCCTTTCCGTCACGGCATCGCAGGCGGCCACCGGCGTCTATGACTCGATGTTCGTCGAAACCGAAGGGGAGTTGGTCTCCCTCTCGCGCAACAAGGACGGTTCCTCCGTCCTGCTGCTCAACAGCGGTCACCAGACCTTCCGCGCCATTCTCGACAGCCCCGACAATGGGGGATCGCTGGATCGCCTCGCGCCCGACAGTGTCGTGCGCGTTCGAGGCGTCTGCGTGGTCAACCGGGCGTTTACCGGTGATCAGACGCCGTTCGCGGTTCTTCTGCGATCCGGAGATGACCTTCGGCTCATTGCCGGGCCGCCCTGGTGGGATCTCCGCAATCTGGTGATGATGGCGATTTCCCTGCCGATTCTTTCGCTGCTCGGGCTGTTTCTTTACTCGCGTGCCGAGCACTGGCGTCTGCACGCGGTCCTGGAAGAACGCTCGCGCATGGCGCGGGAGATTCACGACACGCTGGCGCAGGGATTCGCAGCCATCGCCCTGCAGCTGGAGAGCGCGCTGGAGCAGAGCGGGTCGCGGGATCCGGACACGCTCTCCGTCGCCCTGCATATGGCCGAGCGCAGCCGCAGCGAGGCGCACTGGTCCATCGCCGCGCTGCGCACGCTGCACGAGGACGCGCCCCTGGCCGAACTGCTGCGGCGCATCCTCCAGCATCAGGCATTGGGCGGGGGTGTGGCGCTGCTCGTAACCTCGCGCGGCAGCGAGCGGCGCCTGCCGGCCGGCATCGAAGCCAACCTGCTGCGCATCGCGCAGGAATGCGTTGCCAACACCGTGCAGCATGCCCACGCTCACCGCGTCGACATCGAACTAACCTACACCGCTGAGTTCCTGGAGATGACCATCAGGGACGATGGCCGCGGATTCGATCCAGCGAGCGCACCCGGAGCCGACCTGGGACATTTCGGGATCACCGGTGTTCGCGAACGCGCAACCCAAATGCGGGCGCTCATCGAAATCGCTTCGAGACCGGGCGTGACGTGCATCTCGCTGCGGATTCCCCTTCCCCGTCCGCACCCCGTCGCGTGGAGATATCTGCTGGCGATGATGGAACGCGGGCTCAACCGCATGGCAGCGCTGCGCCGCCGATTGCGCCGACAGCCGGAGCAGGTCCATGGACAAACCTATTCGCATATTGATCTCTGACGATCACCTGCTCTTCCGGATGGGGCTCAGAAGCCTCCTGAGCGGCGAACCCGATCTGTCCGTCGTCGGCGAGGCAGCCACGGGTGCACAGACCATCGAACAATGCCAGCTGCTGCAGCCCGACGTCGTGGTGCTGGACCTGCGGATGCCCGAGGGCGGCGGCATCGCTGCTCTGCGCCACCTGTCCGAGCATTTTCCCGCAATCCGCATCCTGGTTCTCTCCAGCTATGCGCGCGAAGAGGAAATTTACAAAGCCCTGGATGCCGGCGCTCTTGGCTACATGCTGAAGGACGTGGGACGCGAGCTCCTCGTGCGCGCGATTCGCCAGGTTGCCTGCGGCAAGCGCACGGTTCCCGAGTGGATCGAGAACATCCAGCGCCAGCGCGCGGCACGGCCGGACCTGACCTCCCGCGAGTTCGAGGTACTGAAGCTGTTGGTAAACGGGCTCACCAATCGGGAGATCGCGCGCGTGCTGGGCAACAGCGAGAACACCGTGCGAAACCATACCATCAGCATCTTCGCCAAACTGGATGTTACGGATCGGGCAGAAGCTGTGGGCGCGGCGCTGCAGAGGGGCATCGTCATTTCGGAGGAACGCGACTGAACACACCCGCCGATCAGCGGGCCGATCGGAATTGCGGGAATCGGTACGGGAGAACTCCCGCGCCCTCACGGATGGTCAGAATGCGATCCGCAGCCAGATTGTCGAGAGTTTCGACGGCGCCGCTCGGCCAGCGAATCTCCAGCTTCTCCACGCGGGCGTGAGCTCCCAGTCCGAAGAAAAGTCGCGGATCGTGCGAGGAGCAGTAGCCGCCTCCGCCGCGCACCTGATCGAAGCTGGAGAATTCTTCTGCATGCAGGTGCACCTGCGCGCCGACGGCGTCGCGGTTGCTGCGCGTTCCAACCAGCCTCAGCCCGATCCAGTGATTGCCAGGAGATCCCGAATTGCGATAAAGCTGTGCGGCCTGTCCATTGTTGCTCTCGAGGAAGTCGACCGCGCCGTCGTTGTTGTAGTCACCCGTCGCCAGCCCGCGTCCCACGCGCGGTATCGAAAAGGTCTCAGACTGCGTATCAGTGGCATCGACAAACTGCGCCTTTCCGAGATTGCGGTACAGCATCTTCGATTCAGCATAGGTCGAGGCCGGGTGATAGAGGTTGATGTTGTCGAGCATCGACCCGTTCACCACAATCAGGTCGCGGTTGCCGTCGTTATCCCAATCGACAAAGCGGGCCGCGTAACTGGTGTTGTGAATGCCGGTAAATCCAAGACCACAGCTCATCGTGCGGTCGGTGAACGTTCCGTCTCCGTTGTTTTCGTAGAAGCGGTTGGGCTGGTTGTCCATGTGGCAAATGAAAAAGTCCATCCGGCCCTTCCCGGTGGCATCCGCAGCATCCAGCCCCATGCCCGATTCCACTTCGCCGTTGGCGCCAAACGCTGCCCCGGATCCCCATGTTGCATCGCGAAATGTGCCATCCCGGTTGTTGCAATAGAGAAACGAGCGCATGCCGTCGTTGGCGATCAGGATGTCGTCCCAGCCGTCGCCGTCGAAGTCGGCGATCACCACGCCCAGGCTCTTGCCGTCTGGATTCAGCAACCCGGCTTTCTCCGTGCGATCGGAGAAAGTACCGTCGCCGTTGTTGCGATACAGCCGCATCGACGTTCCGTGAAAGTGAAAAGGATCGCAGTAGACGCGGTATCCGGGCTTTTGCGCGCCGCAGTACGGATCGTGATTCCAGTCGTAGTCGATGTAGTTGGTGACCAGTAGGTCGAGATGGCCGTCGTGGTCGTAATCGAACCACGCCGCCGCCGTCGCCCAGCGCCCTGGATTCTCCACGCCGGCCACTGCCGTGACATCGGTAAATGTGCCGTTCCCGTTGTTTCTGAAGAGCAGGCTGCGGCCATAACCGGTCATGTAAATGTCGGGGAAGCCGTCGTTGTCGAAATCTCCCACGGCGACACCCATGTAAAAACCATCAGCTACCCGAATACCGCTTTGCGCTGTGACATCGGTGAACGTTCCGTCGCCGTTATTGCGATACAGAGCGGGTTGCGGCATCGTCACGGGGTGAAAGTCCGGTGTCCGGCCGCTGTTGACGAAAAATGCGTCCAGAAATCCGTCCTGGTTGTAGTCGAGCCATGCGCAGCCGGGCCCCATCGTCTCGACCACCAGCTTCTCCGGCGACGCTGCCCGTTCGTGAACGAATTTGATGCCACTGGCCGCCGTCACATCGGCGAACTGAACATTCCACGGATTCGCCTTCGCAGACGATAGCGCTTGACCGAGTAGCGGCGCGCCCAGCAGCCGTCCCGAGGCCAACAGCGCAGACGTTCCGAGAAACTGGCGGCGTGTCACCATCGGCGGGGGGCCCCCGCGTTGATCCCATCGCCTCGTGGCGCGCAATTGTGTCGGACAGGATGGGGCGCAAACCGGATGCTTCCGCTCATGGCAGAGTTCCTCGAGGCGCAGTAGTCCCAGGAGTCGCGGCCGGCCTGTTCGCCTGCGCCGGCTGAATCTTTCGGAAGGCCGCCAGTTCTGCGGCAGCCTCTTTTGGTTTGTGTTGCGCGGTGTAGATCTTCCACAGCAGAAAATGCGCCGTGGATTCCTGCGGATCAAGTGCGACGGCCTGCTGCAAATGAGGGATTGCGTCCTGCAGCCTGTCTTCCTCGAAATACGCCTGCCCGAGCTTCCGCTGCAGATAAGGAATCTTTGGATTGGCATCGAGACCCAGTTGAAGAAGGGGAATCGCCTCCGCGGCCTGCCCGCGATCCAGGAGGATGACCCCCAGCATGGATAGCGCCTGCGGGTTGTGCGGATCGATCGCCAGCTGGTTCCGATATTCCTCTTCAGCCTTGTCGAGGCGAGCTTCCAGGTAATACACGCTGCCCAGCGACTGGTGGAACTCCGGCACCTGCGGATAGCGCGACACGAGACCCGTGAGAACGGATTCGCCGCCAGCCAGATCCTGGCCTGCGATGTCGTACTGGGACAGCAGGTAGAGCGCGCTGGGATCCTCGGGAGAAGTCCGCAGCGCTGCATCCAGGGCGGCCTTGCCCTCAGTGTCGCGCTGCATGGCAAATTCAGTCTTCGCCAGCCAAAACCAGCAGCGGGTATCGCCCGGAGACTGTTTCGTCGCGATGCGCAGGGCTGATTCCGCGTCACTCAGGTTGCCGAGACGAAAGTTTTCGATCCCCGTGAAAAGTTGGACTCCGGGAAAGTCGCCGGATTCAGTGCGCACCTGGTTGAACTGGTCGAGCGCTGGCTGCGGTTTGCCTTCACCATCCAGAACCAGGCCCAAATTGAAGCGTGCGGGCAGAAACTGCGGGGCCGTCTGCACCAGCGCCGTGTAATCCTTTTCCGCCGCTGGAAGGTCCTGCTGGCGCTGGGCTGCCAGCGCATCGCGAAAGAGCGCCGCGGACTGAGGATCGAGCGAAGTCGCGTCCGGCGGGGTAGCGTCGGTTGCGCTCTGCGCTGGGGGCGTTATCTGTGCCTGCAGGTCAGGACTGGCGGTGAACCCTCCCGTGCCGGCGGCAAAAGCCACAGCCAAAGCAATTCTTTGGCGAATAGCGCAACGTGGCTTTCCCTGGAGTACAGCGAATTTCACAAGTTGATCCTGATGGTTTGGTTTCCGGATTAGACCACTCGCGCCGAACCGGAACAAGGAGACCGACTGTAGAAAGCGGTACGCGATGAGATTATTGACACATTCACTAGACTATTTATAATCTATTGAAGTCGATTCACTCCTCGCCACAATCATAGAGAGTTCCAGAAAGGGGGACGTGGGTGAAGGTTTCCCTTGCGGATAAGGTCGCTGTCATTACTGGGGCGTCATCCGGAATCGGGCTGGCTATGACCCGGTGCTTTCTGGAATGTGGCGCAGTCGGCGTGGTAGCCGTCTTCCGGCGGAACGAAGTCCCCTCCGAACTGGAAGATTGCCGATCTCGCTATCCCGGAAGACTGCAAATCGTTCGCGGCAATGTGGCCGACGAGAGTACGGCGGTGGCGTTCACGCAGGCGGCGCTTGGGCACTTCGGACACATCGATGTTGTCGTTTGCAATGCAGCGGAAAGCATCGTGAAGGCGATCCACGAGCACACACCGGAAGAATGGGACGCGGTCTTCAACACCAATGTGAAAGCGGTCTACTGGGCGAGCCGCCACGTGATCCCTGTGATGATGAAACAGAAGCTTGGGCTCTTTCTGATCAGCGGATCGATCTCCGGAGAAGCCGGCATACCGACTCAGGGCGCCTATGGCCCGTCGAAAGGGGCGCTCCACCAGATGACCCGCCAGATGGCGATCGAGTATGCGCGCTACGGCATTCGCGTGAATACGATCGCCTGCGGAACCGTGGATACCCCGATTGTGCATCGTTCCGCGGCGGCCTCCGGGGATCCTGAGGCCTACTGGAACATGCTGGCCCGGAACCACCCCATCGGCAGGGTGGCCGCAGTCGACGAGGTCGCCGCATTCTATGCGTACATGGCCAGCGACCTTGCCACATTTTTTACAGGCTCCATTCTCATGATGGACGGGGGCTATACGGCCCAGTAAAGGCGGGAAGGACCAGGGGAAATGCTGGCGGCCAGATATCTCGGACCGAATCGCATTGAGGCGGTCCAGATGAAATTCCCGGAACTCAGCGACGGCGAAGCTTTGATCAAGGTAGAGGCGTGCGGCTTCTGCGGCTCTGATCTGGGTATCGTCGCAGGCTACCATCCGCGCGCCAAAGCGCCTCTTACACTCGGCCACGAGTTCTGCGGAACGATCGTGGAACAAGCCGGAGGAGATTCGAAATTCCAGGTGGGCGATCGGGTAGCCGCATGGCCTCTGGTGCCATGCGGACGCTGCTTCACCTGCCTGCATGGAGCGCCCCATGTCTGCCGCGCGCTGCAGTTGTATGGGATTGATTTCGACGGCGGCATGGCCGAGTATGCGCGTATCCCGGTGGCAGCGCTCCTTTCGCTTCCCTCCGGCATGTCGCCGCTGCTCGGAGCGCTTGTGGAGCCGCTGGCAGTTGCAATTCATGGTGTGTCCCTGGCTCCAGCCAGGACCGTCCGCACCACCGTGGTGATGGGCGCCGGTCCCATCGGCTTGTTGACCGCTCTGGTGGCCACCGCCTGCGGATTCGGGTCCGTTCTGATCAGCGACGTCCTGCCTTCTCGCCGCGCGCTCGCCGCGCAGCTCGGCCTGCGAGCGGTCGCCTCGGGCGAGGAGCTGCGGCGCCAGGTGAACGAGGAAACGGACGGCGAAGGAGCCGATCTGGTCTTTGAGTGTACCGGCGCGCCCTCCGCCGCACGGGAGATGACGGCGCTGGTGCGCCCACGCGCTACCATCGTCAACCTCGGAGTTTTCAAAAAGCCGACGGAAGTCGATCTGCAGACCGTTAATTTCAAGGAGCTTTCCCTTATTGGCTCCCGCGTCTACAGCCGGGAACAGTTTGAGGAAGCCATCTCGCTGGCCGGCAGCCTTCCGCTCGCACAGATCGTGACGCACACCTTTCCACTCGCCGAAGCGCCCCAGGCGTTCGAGCATTTCCGTGTCGGCGCGAATGTTTGCAAGATCCTGATCGTTCCCGGCGATGCCCAACGATCGGAAGCGTAGCCGGGTCACATCGTGCTCCGGACGCTAAGACTGCGGGACTGCGGGCATGGCGCGCATCGAGCCGGTGGAGATGCCGCCGTCGACCAGCAGCGTTTGTCCGGTAACGTAGCGGCTGGCCTCGGAGGCCAGAAACACGATAGCTCCGTCGAGGTCGTTCGGCGCGCCGGGTCGCCGCACTGGGATGCGCTCGGTGAGCTGGGCTACCCATTCCTGGTTTTCGTAGAGGACGTGGTTCTGCAGCGTTTTGAACCATCCCGGAGCGAGGCAGTTCACCGTGACTCCATGCGGTCCCCAGTCGTCGGCAAGGCTCATGGTGAGCTGGCGGATGCCGCCGCGACTGGCTCCATAAGGCGCAAGGCCCGCATAGCCAAAGACGCTGGTGACTGAGCCGATGTTGACGATGCGCCCATAGCGGCGCGCGATCATGCCGCGCGCGACGGCCTGCGCGACGAAAAAGCTGCCGCGCAAATTCGTATCCACTACTTGGTTCCAGTCGTCCCAGGTGACGTCGAGGGCCGGCTTGCGCACGTTACAGCCGGCGTTGTTGACGAGGATGTGAATCGGACCAACGGCCGCTTCCGCCTCCGCCGCCATGCGCTGAATGCTCGCGAAGTCGCGGACATCGAGCGCGAGAGCTACGATGCGGCGGCCGAGCGCCCGAATCTCGGCTTCAAAGTCCGCCAGGTCTTCACGTCGACGGCTGGTGACAATCAGATCGGCGCCGGCCCGGGCCAGCGCGCGACCGAAATATTGTCCGAGACCGCGGCTTGCCCCGGTAACCAGAGCCACCCGGCCGGAAAGATCGAAAAGCGATTCGCTCATCAGGCTGCCTTCGTGCGCGGCGTGAGAACGATCTTGATGAGGCCCGGCTCGCCGGCATGCAGCCGCTCGAACCACTGGGGGCCCTCTTCCAGGGGCGCAACCGCGGTGATGAGCGGCTTGACGCGGACATCGCCGCGGCTGATCAGTTCAATCGCGCGCGGATACTCTCCTGCCGATGCGGCGGTCCCGAGCAGGCGCAACTGGCGGCTGACGACGACCTGCAGCGGCAGCGTGACCTGCGGCGTAATGTTGCCGATGAGGACGACGGATCCTCCCTTGCGCACCGAATCGATGGCCGAGCGCACGGATTCGTCGCGTCCCACTGCCTCCAGAGCCACATCCACGCCGCCGGTGCGGGACATTACTTCGCGCGAGAGATCGGCTCCGGCGAGATGCAGGACTTCTGTGGCTCCCATCGATTGGGCGAGATCGAGCCGCCCCGCATCGATGTCGGCGATCAGGATGCGCGAGCAGCCCGCGGCCTGGGCAGCCTGCATCGTCAGCTGGCCGATCATCCCGGCTCCGACGACGAGCGCTGTCTCTCCACCGCGAAGCTCCGCCACATTCACCGCATGCAGCGCGATGGATACCGGCTCCAGCATGGCCGCCTCCGCAAATGACATGGAGTCAGGGATGCGATAGACGACGCGCTGCGGCACGGACAAATATTCCGCGAAGGCGCCGTCGCGATGGTATTCCGCGCAGGAAACGCCGATCACCTGGCGACGGTCGCAGAGATTGACCTCGCCACGCAGGCAAAAGGGACATTCGCCGCAGTACACGGTCGAATCGAAGGTGACGCGGTCGCCTTTCTGGAACGACGTGACCCCTGCGCCCGCGGCAGCCACCACACCCGCGGCTTCGTGGCCCATCACCACTGGCGGGATCCGCCGGCCAGACGAGCCATCATAACCATGCACGTCGCTGCCGCAAATGCCGCAGGCTGCGATCTGAATGAGGACCTCTCCAGGCCCGGGGATGGGTTGCGGCACCTCGACCAGATCGAAGTGGCCATAGGAACTGAGCTGCAATGCTTTCATGTTTCCTGTTTGCATGAACGAAGGTCTGCTGGAGGTGGTCTATTAGCCTTAGAAAAAGGGCTGCAGTCATTCTCCGCCGAGATTGGACCGTCTCGTAAATAGTCCGTTCGGACCGTGCCTCGGATCCGTCCATGGATTAAGCTGGAGGCTTCTCTCTCTGAGCCCAGGCGTCAGGGTGTCCGGTGCGCCATGACGCGGCGCGACGACCGCCGTCCTGATCCGCCCCGCCATTCACGCATAACCTGGCCGCCGACCATCCCCGCGCCTGAAGCTTCTCTCCGCGCCGGCGATCGCCACGACCCCGGCATTTCCGGCCAGAAGTCAATGAGCGCATTGGCGGCTTTGCAGCAGTTGCGACCCTGGGCTTCTGCAAGCTCGCATGGTGCGGTTTTACCCAGAAGGACGCAGAACGAATGCTGCGGCTGACCTGTCGCTGCAAACTACCCTCGCGGGTTTTGCAGCGACAGGTTCCTTTCTCCGTCATTTTGTCGCGTCTTTCTCATTTTCATTCCACGAAATCTTCGCAATTTGAAATGGCGGCATTGGGTGTCCTTCAACAGCCAGCTGCAGCTGCCCTGCCCCTTCTCCAGACAGGCTCATGTTCCACGTTGTCGGACGTCCATCAACTTCCTCGGTGGTAATCTTCAACATATTTCCGGAGATATTGGTCTCAACAATCGGGGCGGCCCCAGGGATGGTCTCAAAAGCCGTGAGCCTGCCTTTGTCGTCAAAACCCGCGTGAGCATTTGTAATGCTTCCCGCTATTCTTCCGTGGTAACTCATTAATTCGAGTGTGCCGACTCGTTTGCCGTCGACAGTCATTTTCCAGATTCCGAGATAGGAATCAGGACTGCTCACACTCTGGGCATGGGAAGGCCGGGACCCAAATGTGACCAGGACGGCGCATGCTATGGCTAAAGCCCCCGCTCCAGTCACAGTGGACAGTACTTTCTGCCTGAGGCCCCACCGGGGTGGTTGATGGATGAGATTCATAATTCGCTTCTCCAAAATATTTGCCTCAAAGATGCCGAGGGCATGGGTGGACTTCGACGCGATCGGTGCAACAGATATGCTCCGGGCCAATCGCAACAGGGATTGCGCATAGGAACGCTTGCCGGCTGCTAAGCCAGCCGCCATCTCGTCGCACACGACTTCACGAGATTCGCTGATCTTCCTCTTGATCCACGGCAGCAGGGGATGATAGAAAACCGGGAGACAGATGAATTCATAAAGGGCATTTTTGTGAAAATCATGACGCCTGATGTGGGCCAGCTCGTGAGAAAGCGCGGCTGCGAGATCATCCGATGACGATTGCAAAAGATCGGCTGAAACAACCAGCGCTGGCGACGGCCAGCCAATGGCTGCTGCACCACTCAGCGAGGTCGATCGGAGGATTCGTATCGTGCCGATGCCCCATCTGTCTCTCGCCTGAACGAGCAACGCCCGCGCATTCTCAGAAAGTTCGAACTGACTGGAAGACTTCAGCAGCTCTTGTGTTTGTGCGAGGCCCCAGAACAAACGGAGCATTCCAAACAGCATGGAGCAGCCGTAGAGCAGAACGATGATGCGCTCGAAAAACTCGCCCAACTGAATACCTTGATGCTTCGTCTCTTCTCGACGAGGGATTGGATCAATGAGCGGCGGTGAGTGTTCTGTGGAAGTGATTGTTGTTGCTGTCGATGGTTTTTGATGCGGAGGTATCACTGTTGCAGTCCGGCCACTTAGGAATGAAAGGGCCGGAAGCGCGACCGCCAGCAAAAGCGATGCAACCCATATACGGTGCTGTATTCGCCACCCTGCCTTTGCCAGCAGCCCGGTTGTGACGGTGGTAGCCGCCACGAGCAAAGGAATCTGCCAGAGCGAATTCAGGAAATACGCAAATATCCAGTTACCGATGTCAGTCATGGCCTTTCTCGCTCTCTGCGATCCGTCGCGCGAGCCGCGCAAGTGTTTCCGCGTCGATCTGCCGACTGCTGACAAGATTCATCAGCAAGCTCTCAACGGAGCCGCCGAACATGCGGCTCACCATGTCGCGGACTTCTTTTCCCAGTGCCCGGTCGCGTGAAATCACTGCAAGATACTCATAGGCTTTTCCCCGCATGGAACGCTTGACCCGCCCTTTGCGATGGAGGACATTCAGCATTGTCTGTACCGTCGTGTAGGCCAGTCTTCCCCCCAAAGCGTCCTGAACAGCTTGAACATTGCAGGCGCCGAAGTGCCACAGTACCTGCATGATCTCCAATTCAAGGGGCGTGAGCTGGTTTCCGGCTTTTTGGCGTGCAGGCATTTCTGCCCTCCTAAACATGTAGGAGATTAGACTCGCCGTGCGCCCGCTGTCAACTAAAACTTTAGGATGTCGCGGAGATTGACTTGCCGGAAGAAGACGATGGGCCTTGAGGCTGTCAGTTTCCTTTCTGCTTTTTCAACTGGCGATAGCAGGCACAATGCGCTCACGGACAGACGTGGGAGCGACCGGTCGGCTGCAAGGCAGTTTCGCCCCCAGCCCACCGTGCCGGTGAGCGGATGGACCGGGAATCTCATTCGATGCGGAGAGCCTGCTGCGGATCGAGGCGAGAGGCGCGGGCGGCGGGCATCCAAACCGCGAACAGAGCGACCAGGCCGAGGATGACGGGAACGGTGGCGAAGACGAGGGGATCCCAGGTCTTGACGCCGTAGAGAAAGCTGGCGATGAAACGCGTGAGGCCGAAGGCGGCGCCGATCCCGAGGATGATTCCGATCAGCGCCAGTCGCATCCCGTGCCAAACCACAAGATTCCGGATGTGGGAGCGGTCGGCCCCAAGCGCCATGCGGATGCCCATCTCCTGGGTTCGCTGCTGGACGGAGTAAGCCATGAGGCCATAGATGCCGATAGCGGCGAGGATCAGCGCGGATGCTCCGAAGATGGAGAGAAGGAGCATGTTGAAATCCTGGCTGGCGGTGGACTCGCTGACGACCTCCGTCATGGGACGGACGCGGGCGACGGGGAATCCGCCGCTGGCCTGGCGGAGCTGCTCGGTGACAGCGGAGATGTACTGATGCGGGTCGCCGTGGGTGCGGAGAATCCAGACCATCGGGCTGATGCCGGCATTCAGCGCGGTCATGCCGTCGGGGACCTGAGCGACCGGGACAATCATCTGTGGTTGGGGATTGTTATTGAGGCCGCCATCGCGGATGTCGCCGACGACGCCGATGATCTGGCGCGGCCCCTCGGCGAATTGGGGGCCAACGCCCTTGCCGATCATGATCTGCTGGCCCACGGGGTTGCCCTTGGGCCAATACTGTTTCGCCATCGTTTGGTTGATAAGGACGACGAGAGGAGCGGAGCCGGTGTCCTGCTCGGTGAAGTCGCGGCCATGCAGGATGGGAATGTGGAAGACCGAGAAGTAGCCCGGCGACGTACTCAGCCAGCCGGCGCCGCCGTTATAAGGCGATTTCCCTTCAGGCGGCCGGCCAATGATGTTGAAAGGCAGTCCGTAGCCGCCTTCAAGGGGCAGACAGCAGGTGAACGCGGAGCCTTCGATGCCGGGGATAGCGTTGACGCGCTCACGGCCATCGTGAGAGAGCTGTGCCATTCCCGCGGTCTTCATGTACTGGTCTCCCGTAAGCGACATCCTGAGAGTGAGGACATCGCGGGGATCGAAGCCGGGATTGACGGCGCGCAGGGCCAGAAACGTGCGGATGAGAAGCGCGGCTCCGATCAGGAGCACGAGAGCGAGAGTCACTTCGCTGATGACCAGCAGGGAGCGCGCTTTGTTGTGGCGGAGGCCGGTGCCGGAGCGGTTGGTGCTCTCCTTGAGGGTGGAGTTGAGATCCGTCCGGGTGACGCCGATTGCAGGGAAGAGACCGAATAGGACGCCGGTGAGAACGGAGATGCCGAGCGTGAACGCAAGCACGCGCCAGTCGACGGTGATGCCGGCGCCGTGCTCGCCGATGCGGGGCAGATCGTGGGGACTGATGGCCAGCAGGGCGCGGACGCCGATGAAGCCGAGGATGAGACCGAGAATACCGCCGGCGAGACCGAGGGTGATGCTCTCCGTGAGGAGCTGGCGCACGATGCGAAGGCGCCCGGCGCCCATGGCGGCGCGGATGGCGAACTCGCGTTTACGGCTGGTGGCGCGGACGAGCAGGAGATTGGCGACGTTGGCGCAGGCAATGAGGAGGACGAAGCCGACCGCTCCGAGCAGGATGAAGAGCGAGCTGCGGGCGCCGGCAACGATGGAATCGCGGAGCGGCTGGACGCCGAAGCTGTCTTTGGGGCCCATGTCTTCGGGGTGGGCGCGGCGGTACTGCTCAGCAGCGATTTTCAGCTGCGCGTTGGCCTGGGCGACCGTGACGCCGGGCTTCAGACGGCCGGCGACGAGAAAGTAGTGGCCCAGATTCGTGCTGTTGGGATCGAGCTGGAAGGGCACCCAGAGGTCAGAGGCGGGATCGGTGACGAAGGATTTTCCGAGCACGCCGACGATGGTGTACGTCTCGTTGCTCAGTGAGACGCTGCTGCCGACAATGTTCGGGTTGCCGCCGAATTTGCGCTGCCAGAATCCATAGCTGATGACAACGACATGCCCGCCGTGGGGGGAGTCTTCCTGGGATGTGAAGGTACGGCCATGCAGCACGGGCGCGCCGAAAAGGCGGAAATACGCCTCGGTGACGTGGATGCCGTGGACCTGTTCTGGGACGGCCCCGGTCAGGTTGAAGCCGGGACCTCCAAAATCATAGGCGGCGACGTCCTGGAAGACGGAAGTTTGGGCGCGCCAGACGTTGAAATTGATCGGCGAGGCGACCGGGCTGTTGCCGTCAGAGAAGGTGTTCATGAACTGGACCATGCGGTCCGGCTCGGGATAGGTGAGCGGCTTCAGCAGGACGTTGTCGACGACGGTGAAGATGGCGGTGTTGGCGCCGATGCCGAGGGCGAGAGCCGCGATGGCGGTAATGGAGAAAGCCGGATTCGCAATCAGCATCCGGAGGGCATAACGGAGGTCGGACCAAAAGTCATGCACGCAGGGGTGCCTCAGAGCCGGGGATATGGATGCTGGTGATCGTAGCACTCATGCCCAGTCGTGGCGCGTTGCATTCTCTGGTATCCATCGAGAGCATGGAACGGGCGCGCGCCCTCCCCATCCTCTTCGAGCAGCAACCGCAGTACGATCCGCGGTCCGCGCCGCAGGCTCTAAGCCAGCGACACCTTCAGCGCTGCGGCAAAATCCACTGCCGGCTTGTACTGCGCAGGCAGCGTCACGCGCAGCGCGTCGGGGCCTTGCTTCCACCGCAGGCGCTCGCCGGTGCCGATCAGCTCGACGTTGGCGATCTTTCCCGGTTGCGCAGCATTCGACGTGCCCAGCGACTCAATCGCGATCTCGCCCGAGGGCCAGCCGAGGACTATCGCATAGACCACCTTGCCCGCCTTGTTGCGCGTGAAGCGAACATCTTTTTCGCCGAGCGCGCTGACGCTGTTGCCCTGGAACGATCCGGCTTTGATGACGTTCGGGCCTTCGCCGTACAGCTTCCAGGGACGAGTCTCATAGATCGCCTCGCCGTTCACCTGCATCCAGTCGGTGATGCGATCGACAATGGCGATTTCCTTTGCGTCGATGGTGCCGTCGGGCAATCCGGGCACGTTGAGGATGAACGTGCCATTCTTGCTCACCGTGTCGATGAGCCAGTGGATGACGTCGCGCGGCTGCAGGTAGCCGCCGTATTCGCCAGGCTTGTTATAGAGAGCGCGATCGTAGTGCCAGTCGCCGATGCAGGTTTCCGACTGCCACGGGAATTCCATGATCTTGTTGGTCAGACCGCGCTCGTAATCGACCACCGCGCATTTGGCCCACTTGTCGGGCACGTTCTTGATGGTCATCACGCCGTCCATCTTGCCGTGGGTTTTCAGGCTGTGGTTGTAGTAGTACGCACCGACATTCATGCCGCCCCATCCCAGCGGCAGCAGCGGGTTGTCAAAGTAGAGCAGGTCGGGATCGTGCTGCTCGATCAGGTCGCGCGTGCGGTCGTAGAAGTTCTTCACATAGGAAGGATCGGGCAGCGCATTCGCCGGATGCTTCGCGCCGTAGAGTCGCTGCGGATCGAGGCCCTCCCACCACGTATTCTTCCCGTCAGCCAGCGTCATGCGGCCGTCGTACGGCACGCCCGCGTAAGGGCCGGTCTTGTCGGCTCCGTGCGACGACTGGAACCACCACCAGTTGCGCCCCTGATGCACCGTCACGCCCAGCCGAAGGCCCTGCTTCCGCGCTTCGGCTCCCCAGGTGCCCACCACGTCGCGATGCGGACCGTAGTTCGCGGCGTTCCAGGGCTGATGTTTCGAGTTCCAGGTGTCGAAGCCGTCGTGATGATTCGCCAGCGTGATGAAGAGCCGCGCGCCCGCCTCTTTGTAGCGGGCGATCAGCTCCTCGGGCTGCCAGTTCAGCAGCGTCCACTGCGCGCACAGGTCCTTGTAGCCGAACCGCGAAGGGTGACCGTAGTGCGCGAGCTGATATTTGTAATCCTTATCGTTCTCCAGATACAGGCTGCGGCCGTACCAGTCGCCCGCCTCGGCCACGCATTGCGGGCTCCAGTGCGCCCAGATGCCGAACTTCGCATCGCGATACCAGTCCGGAACCTCATACTGCAGCAGCGACTCCCACGTCGGCTGGTACGGGCCGTCGCCGGCCAGGTTGGGAACCGGGGCAGTCATCGGCACTCCGTCCCAGGAGCCGCCCGCAATGGGCAGTTCCGGCGGTTCGCCCCAGCCGGTCGGCTCCCACGGCGAATCGCTGAGCTTCTCGCTGACGATCTTGCCGTCGACCAGCGCGTAAAAGGTGCGCTCGTTTTCCGGCGTCGCGCAGAACTGCGCGTAATCCTGCGTGAGCTTGTCAAAGCCGGCCGGTTCGGGGATGGGATTCGCCGGGTTCTCGGGGAAGTCCGGCTGTTTGGCTTGCGGCAGCGCAGGAACCGCACTGGACGCAGCCGCAGCCGCCATCAACTTCACAAACTCACGCCGTCGCATAGAAAGCCTCCCGTGCATCCGATTGAAAGCAAACCGCAGTATAAGCGCAGAAGGCCAGCCACAAGCCGGGCGCTACTCGGGAAGCTGAATTTGTCGAAGGAATGCTGCGAACTTTGGATTCGAGGACGCGCTGGGAAAATCGCGCTCCAGTCGCAGGGGACGCGTTACTCGTCGTAATGCAGCAAACTGAAGACGTCGTAATCCTTGAACCGGTCGCGCCCCTTCAGGAAATCCAACTCGACGGCGAATCCCAGGCCCGCGATTTCTCCGCCCAGTTGCTGCACCAGCTTGATGGTCGCTTCCATCGTGCCGCCCGTGGCGAGCAGATCGTCGACCAGCACGACGCGCTGGCCGGGCTCGATGGCGTCGACGTGGATCTCCAGCGTGTCCGAGCCGTATTCCAGATCGTAGGTGACGCGCGCCGTCGGTCCCGGCAGCTTTTTCGGCTTGCGCACCGGCACGAATCCCGCGTTCAGCCGGTACGCGAGCGCGGGTCCGAAGATGAAGCCGCGCGCCTCGATCCCCAGCACCAGGTCGATGTCCTTATCCATGTAGTACTGCGCCAGCGCATCGATGAGCGTGGCGAAGCCTTTCGGGTCCTTCAGCAGTGTGGTGATGTCGTAAAAGAGGATGCCGGGCTTGGGAAAATCGGGAATCGTGCGGACGAGCGTCTTGAGCGGCTCGCAGTTGGTCGTGCAGAGTGTCGTTCCCATTACCAGGCTCCTTCAATCTGAAACGGCCCCAGAGATTCGGCTTCCTTGTCCTCGAGATCGTGCACGATGACCGCGTCCACGCGGCTGCCGCGCGACCCTTTGTGCAGCGCCTGCGCCAGGCCGGCCAGCGTCTCCGGGTCGCCCGACGCCACCACTTCCACCTGGCCTTCTTCGGTGTTGCGCACCCAGCCCTTCAGGTCGAGAGCCGCCGCCTCGCGATGGACAAACCAGCGGAATCCAACGCCCTGCACGCGCCCTTTGACGAGGTAATGACGGACCATGGGAATCAGATTCAGTGTTGCAGAGGAAGTGCAAGGGCGCAAGATGACCCGTGATTCAAGCGTCAGGGTCTATCCCTCCCCCTATAATCGGCTGCAATGGACGACGATGACCTGATTTCGCTCGAGGGCCCCGTAGAGAAAGTCGGCGGACAACTCATGCTCCTCATTCCGCTCCATGCGGGCGGGGACCGGCTGATCGAGTGCTCGCGAGGAGTGGCCGAGGTCGAAGCGGATTACCTCAAAGTCGTCATTCCTGACTGGCTTGCGGACCAGCTCGGAATCAAAGAAGGCAGCACGGTCTCCGTCGATAACAAGGCAGGCAAATTTAATATTCACCCGCTCCCCCCGCCGCCGCTCCAGTAGAAATTGCTTCCCGGCCCAGGCGTTGCCCCCATTCGCGCCAGGCATCGCAACCCTCGGTGTCAAACGGGGTTCCGGTGTGTACGGGGCTGGGATTCCTGCGTTCCGGCACGGAAGAGCCGCACCTATAATCAAGGGTGTCTTCGGCGGCAGCCCGGAAGGAAACGACGGCTCCCGCGCGCGGCGCGAGAACCCCGGCGAATTGCATGCAGCGCGCTGCCCCAGTTCCGATGCCCCACCACTCGCCGCTGCGGCGTGGCCGATGGATCGTCTCCGCATCCCTCATTCTGCTCGTCGCCGGCGTGGCGCAAGCCGCCAGTCCGCAATATAGTCCCGGCCGGTCGACCCCCTTTGCCCGCGCCGAGCGTCTGCGCGAGGCGCTGGAGGGACGCCCCGAGCAGCAACGCACTCGCCTCCAATATGAGCGCGTGCTCGACGCCTATCGCGCGATCTACCATCAGGCCCCTGCCTCGCCGAAGGCGGATGCCTCCATTGCCGCCGTCGCCGATCTGCTCGCCGAAGAGGGCCGCGTTTTCCAGGACCCGAAGCTGCTGCGCAACGCCATCGGCCAATACGAGTTTCTCCGGCATCAATACCCGGCCAGCCGCTTCCGCTTCAGCGCCCTGCTCACCGAGGGCGAGATTGAGCAGCGCGACTTCGGCGATCTGGAGCAGGCGAAGGCGACCTACCTCAGCTTCCTGCGAACCTATCCGGAAAGCGCGCTGGCGGTGGAGGCCCGCGCCGAGCTGAGGAATATCCATCGCGAGCAGGGTGCGCCGAATCGTCGCCATGCGTCGAGTAGACAAGCCTCCAGGGACGAAAGCACAACACGGAGTCAGACCGGCAGCCATCGCAACACCATTCTGACGGCGGCGATTCAATCCCAGACGCCCCAGCCGCGGCGCGAGTTCTCGACCGCGCCCGGAGAATCGAGTCTCGGCTCCGAGTCCGCGACAACGAGCCGCTCACCCACTCCGTCGCGAACCCGATCGGCCGGGATGGAAGAGAGCGACATTCCCCCGCTGGTGCCCTCGGCCACCGAATCCTCGCCCAGCACAGTGCGAAGCACGGGAGCCGAACCGGCGACCGAGACCCCAGCTGCGGCCGACCTGAATACCCCTCCGCCTCCGCGCCGCAGTCTGTTGCCCCTCATGACCGGGATCCGGCACTGGTCGACGCCCGTGTATACGCGCGTCGCCATCGACCTGCAGCAGGAGGTGCGCTACACGGCGGCGCGCCTGCCCGATCCCGACCGCATTTTCTTTGACCTGTATGGAATCCGGCTTTCGCCGGAGCTGGTGGGCCGCTCGCTCGAGGTCACGGATGACGGCTTTCTGTCCAGCATCCGCGTGGTGCAGGTGGGCAACAACATGGTGCGCGTGGTGCTGAACGTGAGCAGCGTAAGCGACTACTCGGCCTTCTTTCTCGCAAACCCCTCGCGCTTAATCATCGACGTCCACGGCCGGCGCGGCGGTCCGCCGCCGATGCAGACGGCGCAGAATGGCGTCATCGGCGCGGGCATTGGCATCGGGCCGGTCGAGGCGCAGCCGCCCGCCGGCGGCGCGAATCCCGTCGGCTCGGCATCGAGTCCGGCGTCGCCGGCGCGAACCCAGCGCACTTCGGCCGCAGCGGAACGTCCGGCATCTCCGCTCGCGGATGTGGCCACGCTGAGCCAGCAGCCCAACGAAGTCAGAGCCACACGGCGGCCCACCACCGCCCCCGTAGTAGCGTCCGTAGCCGGCACGACACCGGCAGCCCAGCCGGATGCCGACCCGCCGAAAGCGGCGGCCCGCCATGCAGCGCGAAGCGCCAAGC
>JBARMS010000198.1:0-14474 GCA_049802575.1 Acidobacteriaceae bacterium
ATCCCGAACGGCTGCGGGATGTGCTGGCGTCGGGATCGGAGCTGGCGGGCGTGCGGTTTCGCGATACGGGCGAGCCGGTGCGGTAGCGGCTATCTGATAGCGGACTGCTGATTGCGGACAGCGGTCAGCAAAATCCTTGAGCGGGAGATTGCAGAGGAGCATGCCAGGAGCCAATCGGAAACGGGCCGCTTTGAATTGTGCTTGCCTGCAACCCCAGGCTGTGGTAAGTTTTCGGCTATTCATCGCGGCGCCGTCGCCGCTCTCTACATCCTGCCGGTCGTACCAGGGCCTTCCAGAGTCTTGTCAGTAGCTGTGAGTTCGTCTTTTGTTCGAATTCAGTATCAGCGTTGATACCTGGGTGTACGCAGCCGTCGCAGTTTCAGAAATTCAGACCGTTCCCGTTCAATAAGCGGCATTGCAGCCGACTGCCTTGCATTTTTCCATGTGGCTGTTTGCAGAAGCCCGCAGGGTGTCTCCCGCGTCTGCGGACGGAGCGCCAGCCCGTGAGCTCGTTCGACCTTGCCCCGGCGGAATGCGCCGGGCGAATCGATTTTCCGAGAATCCGCGCCGTCGGGCGGATCCGCAGATCGACGAAGACCTGTACAGACGCATCACCCACAATTTTTGGAGGAAACCCACATGACGAAGCGCGGAGTAGCACGGCAGGCGCTGTTGGTGATCACATTCGCAGCAGTCTGCATGACGGGAATCCCGTCGTTCTCCCAGGCAACCAACACCGGCACGGTGGTCGGCGAGGTGACCGACCCGAGCGGCGCCGTCATTGCCGGCGCGACCGTGACGCTGATCAGCGCATCAGGAGCGGTGAAGCTGACGGCGGTGACGAACGGCAGCGGCAATTATGCGCTGACCACAGTGCCTCCCGGATCTTACGACATTACGGTCAGCAAGCCAGGGTTCTCGACGACCAGAGCCGCAGGCCAGGAGGTGAGCGTCGGCACACAGAGCACGATCAATCTGCAGCTGAAGGTGGGTGGAGGCTCAGAGACCATCGAGGTCCAGGTGCTGGGCACCGAACTGCAGACGCTGAACTCGACCGTCGGGAGCACCATCGCCCCGGAGGCGATCGATTCGCTGCCCAGCCTGGGGCACGATGCGGCGACGTTTGTGGAACTGCAGCCGGGAGTGAGCCCGGACGGCAGCGTGGCGGGAGCGGTGAGCGATCAGAGCACCTTCCTGCTGGATGGCGGCAACAACTCCAGCGACATGGACGGAAACAACACCACGTACAACACGACCGCAGCGTTTGCCGGCGATCCGACGGGGGGCGTCTCGGCGAACACCACGAGCTACGACCTGACGGGTCCGCCCTCGGGCATCTTGCCGACGCCGGCCGACAGCGTGGAAGAGGTGAAGGTCAACACGGCGAATCAGACCGCGGACTTCGACAACTCATCGGGCGCGCAGGTGGAGTTCGTGACCCGGCGCGGCAACAATAAGTGGCACGGGAGCGCATACGAGTACTACCTGGACAATGGTTTTGACGCGAACACGTGGGACAACAACCAGTACGCTGTTCCGCTGCCGCAGTACCACTACAACCGGTTCGGAGCGAGAGCGGGAGGATTCCTGACGCCGAAAAGCTGGGGACAGCCGTTCTATATTTTCGGCTTCTACGAGGGCTTCCGTTATCCGCAGTCCGAGACGATCGAGCGAACGGTGCCTTCGGACAATCTGAAACAGGGAGTCGTCACCTACAGCGGCACCAACTACGACATGGCCGCGGTCGATCCGCGCGGGATCGGCATCGATCCGGTGGTCGCCGCCATGTGGAGCAAGTACGAGCCGGCAGGGAACGACACGAGTTGCGGAGCGCTGGCGGGCGGCAAGTGTGACGGCGTGAACGAAATCGGCTTCAAGGCGAATATGGCTTTGCCGATGAAGAGCAACGACCTGGTCTTCCGGATGGACCACGACTTCAGCACCAAATGGCACTGGTTCACGAGTTTCCGCTACTTTAAGTTGACGCAGAATACGACCAGCCAATACGACATCGGCGGGTTCTTTTCCGGCGACAAGCTGGGTCTTCCGGCATCGACGGCGAGCCGTCCGCTGCAGCCGTGGTATTTGGTCACCGGACTGACGACCAACATCACGGCGAACACCGCCAACGATTTCCACTACAGCTACCTGCGCAACTTCTGGTCGTGGGCGACCGACAATGCGCCTCCTCAGGAAGCGGGACTGGGAGGGGCGCTGGAGCCATTTGGCGAAAGCGCCAGTTCGGTGCTGGCGCCGTTCAACGTCAATACGCAGAACATCCGCACCCGTTTCTGGGACGGACAGGATCACTTCTTCAGCGATAACGTCTCGACGCTGAAGGGCAACCACCTGCTGCAATACGGCGGGCAGTATCAGCGCAACTACGACTACCACCAGCGCAGCGATAACGGTGGCGGCATCAACTTCACGCCGACGTATCAACTCGGAGAATCGAGCGGGCCGGGCAATGTGACGTTTGACGATCTGAAGGGCGGATATCCGCTCAACACAAACTCAGAGCGGCTGGCCGAGGCGGTGCTGGGCATCGTGGCAGCGTCGCAGGTGGCCTATACGCGGAGCGGCAGCACGCTGGCACTGAATCCGCCGCTGACGCACGCATTCGACCAGGACACGATCCCCTTCTACAACGCCTATTTCAGCGACACGTGGCATATGAGGCCCTCGTTCACGCTGACCTATGGAATGGGATACACGCTGGAGATGCCTCCCACCGAGAAAAATGGGAAGCAGACGGTGCTGGTCGACTCCGCCGATGAGCCCGTTTCGGCGCTGGACTACATTTCCCAACGCAAGGCGGCCGCACTCACCGGCAGCGTCTATAACCCGGAGCTCGGGTTCGCTCTGGTGCACAACGTGGGCAATGGACTCAAGTATCCCTACAATCCGTTTTACGGCTCGTTCAGTCCGCGGATTGCTGCGGCCTGGAATCCATGGTTCTCGAAGGCCACGGTTATTCGCGGCGGATACGGGCGCATCTATGGACGGCTGAACGGGGTCGATCTGGTGTTGTCGCCGCTGCTGGGCGTGGGGCTCATCCAGGCCGTACAGTGCACCCAGCCATTAGCGAGCGGCCAATGCGGCCCGGCCAACCCCACCGCGACGACGGCGTTCCGGATCGGCGTGGACGGCGACTCAGCGCCGCTGCCAGCGGCTGCGCCGACACTGCCGCAGCCCGATTATCCAGGGGTGAACGACATCGAGGCGTCGGCGAGCGAAGGCATGGATCCGCATTTCCGGCCCAACGATATCGATTCGTTCGACCTCACGATTCAGCGCCAGGTGGGCCAGAAATCGTTGCTGGAGGTGGGCTACATCGGCCGGCTGGTGCACCACGAATACCAGCCCATCAACCTCAACGCCGTGCCGTACATGATGGGGCAGGGTGGACAGCAGTTCGCGACTGCCTATGCGAACCTGGAAAAGGCGCTCAACTGCGATCAGTCAGAGGGCGCGTGCGGCGCCAGCGTGCCTGCACCCTTTATGCAGGACGGCACCACGCCGAACCCAGCGTATGCGTCGTTCATCAACTCGGTGGCAGCGCAGCCGTTCTTCGAGACGGCGATGAAAGGGGCGACGTACTGCCAGGGCACCATGTCGAACAAGTCCGGCACCCCCTATGCCAACTGCACGGCGGCGGTTCTCGATCAGGAATTGGGCAACCTGACCACGCAGGCGGTATGGACCCTGTGGTCCGATCTGGACGGCGGCGCGTTTAACTTCCCCCACACCATGGAGAACACGGCAGGGCAGATGAGCAGCGGCGTGGCCCTCAACGCAAGCATTGGCTACGGAAACTACAACGCGATGTTCGTTAGCTTCGGCACGCGTGGCTGGCACGGGCTGACGATGCAGAACAACTTTACCTGGAGCAAGGCTCTGGGCACGGGAGCCCTGGTGCAGGCCAGCAGCGAATACACCACCAACGACCCATTCAATCTGCGCGCCATGTATGGCGAGCAGGCGTTCGACCGGCGCGTGGTGTACAACGCTTACCTGGTCGCAACCGAACCGTGGTTCAAGAGCCAATCCGGGTTCCTCGGGCGGATT
The DNA here is from genome assembly GCA_049802575.1 of Acidobacteriaceae bacterium. Classification (GTDB taxonomy): domain Bacteria; phylum Acidobacteriota; class Terriglobia; order Terriglobales; family Acidobacteriaceae; genus Palsa-343. Next base: position 4,069 of record JBARMS010000198.1, read on the forward strand.
GCGGGAGGCTGGAACTTTGCTCCCATCTTCACGGCCGGCTCCGGCGCTCCGGTGTATTGCGGAACATGGAGCAATGCACAGGCCTGGGGGGCGGCCGACGGGAACGATTATTACGAAAACGAGCAATGCGTTTTGACCAGCAAATACAATGGCGGGCACTCCGCACACTTCGGTGTGGCGGGAGGCAGCAACCAATACGGCCAATCGGTGGGCACCGAAACCTCGGCGACGCCGGTCAACCTGTTTAAGAATCCGGTGGCCGTCTGGAATCAAGTTCGTCCTCCGATCCTGGGCATCGACACGACCAGCTCCGGTTTGGGCCCGATTATGGGCCAGCCGTACTGGAACGTGGACGCGCAGGTGAAAAAGGTCTTCGACGTCGCGGAATCGACGACGTTCGAGTTCTCGTTCACCGTGGGGAATTTATTCAACCACCGCGAGTTCTGGGATCCCTCGCTGAGCCTGTCGTCGTCCGGATCGTGGGGCGTGCTGAACACGCAAAACGGCAATCCGCGGCAAATGGAATTCGGAGGGCGGTTCAGCTTCTGATCGCGCTTTGATTTCGCAGAACACTTGGCCGGGGCTCTACGCCTCGGCCGAGGGTTTTGCCCTCGCGTTTCGCGACGACGCCCGTTGAATCACACTGCCTGTGCTCTGCGATTCGCAGCGCTAACCCTCTACGCGGTGGCGAGCGAGGGGCGCGCGGCGGGGAGCCGTTTCTCTCTGGGGCGTTCGGCGCCGTGGGCGACCAGCTGCCAGGCAGAGCGATCGCGGAGCAGACGCGAGACGAGCGCGGTGTGCATGGCATGGCCGGCGCGTTCCGCGACCACGTGCCCGAGGATGTGGTGGCCGGCGAGCGCGAGATCCCCGATGAGATCGAGCACCTTGTGGCGGACGAACTCGTCGCGAAAGCGGAGCGGGCCGTTCTGGACGCCGTGGCGGGTGAGCACGATGACGCTTTGCTCGGAGGCGCCGCGGATCAGGCCCATGTCGCGCAGCTTCTGCTCATCTTCGCGGAACCCGAAGGTGCGCGCCGGGGCGATTTCGGCTTCGTACGCGCCGGTGGCCAGGTCGACCGTATATCCCTGCCGCCCGATGGGAGCGGGGAAGTCGATGCGGTAGGAGACCGAGTAGCCTTCGCCGGGGTAAACACCGATGAACTTGTCGCCTTCGCGGACCTCGACGCTTTTCAGGATGCGCAGGTATTCGCGGCGGCGGCGCTGCGTTTTCAGGCCGACGCGGCGGAAGGCCTCGGCGTAGGGCAGGGCGCTGCCGTCGAGGATGGGGAGCTCGAGGTTGTCGAGCTCGATGATGACGTTGTCGATGCCCACGCCCAGCAGCGCGGAAAGCAGATGCTCCGTGGTGGAGATGAGGACGCCCTGGCGCATCAGGCTGGTGGCGTAGCTCACTTTGGCGACATTGCGGCCGGTGGCGGAGATCTCGAAGCCGTCCAGGTCCGTCCGCCGGAAGACCACGCCGCAGCCGGCGGGCGCGGGCAACAGCTTCATGTGGACTGCGGCCCCGCTGTGGAGTCCGATACCGGAAAACTCAATGGGGGAAGAAATGGTATTTTCCAGATGCAGTGCGTTGGGCAAAGCTGCTCCTCGCATGAACAGATAGACTAACGCCGGTTCGGCGAAGTTGCTGTGTTGTAATATTGCCACACTTGGCTTCTGTAAAGTCACAGTACCCCGGAAGATTGCCCCAATGACAAACAACGCACAATCAGCGACTTACACGATCCAGGAGATGGTGGGTGCGGTCGATCGCCGCCAGCCGGGGTTGCTGGAAAAGATACGGGTCCTGGTGGAAACCGAATCGCCCAGCGATGATCCTGCGGCGGTGAACCGGTGCGTCGAAGCCTCGGCGGAGATGGCCGGCCAAGTGGGCGGACGGGTAAGGCGGCATCCGCAGCGTGCATTTGGCGATGTGCTGGAGATTCGCTGGAACCCGGCGCGCAACCTGCAAAGTCAGCAACCGGTGATGCTGCTGGGACATTTGGATACGGTATGGCCGCTGGGGACGCTGAAGACGATGCCGTACCGGGTAGCCGAGGGGCGGGTGTGGGGCCCCGGCACGCTGGACATGAAGGCCGGAGTGGCGATGGGGCTGACCGCGCTGGAAGCGCTGCGAGAGCAGGACGCGCTGCGGCGGCCGGTGATCTTTCTCCTGAGCAGCGACGAGGAGATCGGCAGCCGTGCATCGCGGCCGCTGATCGAGAAGCTGGCGCGGGAGTGCGCGGCGGTTTTTGTGCTGGAGCCTGCGCAGGGGCTGGGTGGGGCCTACAAGACGGCGCGCAAGGGAGTGGGTGTCTACACGCTGCGGGTCACGGGCGTAGCGGCGCATGCGGGCGTCGATTTTGAGCGCGGGCACAGCGCCATCGCGGAACTGGCGTATCTGCTGGAACAGGTGCGGGGGTTCACGGAGCTGGATCGCGGATTGACGGTGAATGCCGGGGTGATCCGCGGGGGCACGCGCAGCAACGTGGTGGCGGCCGAGGCCGAAGCGGAGGTGGACGTGCGGATTGCGCGGGCGAAAGATGCGGCGCGGATCGAGAAGAAGTTTCGCGCGCTGCGCGTTCGGGACCGCGGATGCGTCCTGAAAGTGGAGGGCGGGATCAATCGGCCGCCCATGGAGCGGGGGCGAGGCACGGTGGCCCTCTACCGCAGGGCCGCGACTTTGGCGGGGGAGATGGGTTTTGCTCTGGCAGAAGCGGCGACGGGCGGTGGCTCGGACGGCAACTTTACCGCGGCGCTGAACGTCCCTACGTTGGACGGCATGGGAGCGGTCGGAGAAGGCGCGCACGCATCTCATGAATCGGTGGTGGTGAAGGAACTGGCGCCGCGGACGGCGCTTCTGGCGGCGATGATCGGGACCGGGTAGGCGCACGGACGGAAACGATCCCGGTTGGCCGCGGGGCGGGAAGGACGGTCGGGATGCTGAAGCTGATCGATTACGGGCTGCTGTTTGTGACGCTGCTGATCGTTCTGGGACTGGTGCTCACCGGTCCGCCGGAAGCGCCTCCGGTGGAAGAGGACGTGCTGGGCGCGGCGAAGCCGGCGGACGAGGCACGGCCCAAGGCGAGCTGAGGATTCGTTAGCCGCCATCTCTTAAAAGGCTTGATTGAAAAAGAAAGGCTTGCCGGGCGCGGTGTGCGTGGCTGGCCTCGAATCCCTGCGCCTGCCGTCAACTGCGAACCGGCCTTCCGTGAATAACTCGCGGACCGCGGTGATCACGTGAGGCTTCCGCAGCGGACGGCCTGGGCATAACGTGAGACAACGCGTAAGCCCGCGCGACAGAAGCGCAGGGCACGGGTGTGGGTATCCTGATAGGTGCGTTCGCATCTGAAGGTTTCGGAGGGAGTGAGCCCATGCGTGTTGGACTGATGACCCGCGAGTATCCGCCGTACGTCTATGGCGGAGCGGGTGTCCATGTCGAGTATCTTTCGCGAGAGCTGGCGAACACCATCGACGTGGAAGTGCATGCGTGGGGTGAGACCCCGGAGGCATGGTCTCTGAGCGACGCGAAGCTGCCGCGTGCGAAAAACCTGCAGGTGTTCTTCAATCAGCCGTGGCCGATGATCAGCAACGGCGGCGACGTCAAGTTCAAAGGCGCCCTGGAGGCGCTGTCGCTGAACCTGCTGCAGCAGCTCCATTTGGAGAAGCTGGACGTCATCCACACCCATACCTGGTATGTGGCGATGGCAGGGTCCTGGGCGAAGAAGCTCTATAACATTCCGTTTGTTCTCACCACCCATTCCCTTGAGCCGCTGCGTGCGTGGAAGGCTGAGCAGCTCGGCACGGGCTATGCGCTCAGCTTGTGGATGGAGCGCACGGCGATCCTCGATGCCGATGCGATCGTCGCCGTTTCGCACGGCACGAAGGCAGACATTCTGAACGCCTATCCCGATGTGGATGAGAAGAAGATCCATGTCATCTACAACGGGATCGATCTCGATCAATACCAGTACGACCCGGCGACGGACGCGCTGGACAAATATGGCGTGGACAAAACGAAGCCGTATGTTCTGTTCGTTGGCCGCATCACCCGGCAGAAGGGTGTGACGCACCTGGTGGACGCGATTCCGCACCTGGCGCCGGGGACCCAGGTGGTGCTGTGCGCGGGCGCTCCCGATACCCCGGAGATTGCCGCGGAGATGCGCGAGAAGGTGCAGCAGGCGCAGGCGGCGAATCCGCGCGTGGTATGGATCGACAAGATGGTCACCAAGCAGGAGGCGATCCAGCTTTACAGCAACTGCGCGGTGTTCTGCTGCCCCTCGGTGTATGAGCCGTTCGGCATCATCAACCTCGAAGCGATGGCCTGCAAGGCCCCGGTGGTCGCATCGGCCATCGGGGGGATCCTCGAAGTCGTCATTCCCGAAGGCAGGCGAGAGCCGCAGACCGGCATCCTGGTGCCCTTCGACGCCGATCCGGTGACCGGCTTTCCCCGCGACCCGCAGAAGTTCTCACGCGACCTTGCGGCACGCATCACCGAGCTGCTCGACGACCCGGCTAAAGCCAAAACGCTCGGCGCAGCAGGGCGCAGGCGCGTCGAAGAGCATTTCTCCTGGAAAGCCATCGCCGCTCAGACCATCGCAATGTACGAGAGCCTGCTTGCGAAGGAGTAGCGCTCATTTTGCTGCCGCGTCGGCAACCCGTGCGCGAGACGGCGCCAGCAGTCTGCGCCCCATGCATTCCTTTTGCTCGCTGGTCCCGCTGCGGTTCGATGACCGCTAAGCGTCCTGCGCGGAGAGGAGGGCGCGGACCGTTTCTTCGGCGCTGCGGTGTTGCTGCGCGCCTTCGATCATGCTGCCGACGAGCGCCAGCGGCAATCCCACCACATTGAAATAGTCGCCGTGAATGCGGGGAATGAAGCGGGCGAAGCGTCCCTGGATGGCGTAAGCGCCGGCTTTGCCGTGCGGCTCTCCGGTGGCGATGTAGGCGGCGATCTCGTCGCTGGTGAGGCTGAGCACGGTAACGTGGGTCACCTCGGCGGCGACTTCGACGATCGGCTTCGCTGGTCCAGGAATGAGAACGGCGACGCCGGTGATGACCTGATGCGTGGCGCCGGAGAGCGCGCGGAGCATGCGGGCGGCGTCGGCATCGTCTTCAGGCTTGAGAAGAATTTCGCCTCCGGGGGCGACGACGGTGGTGTCGGCGCCAAGGATCAGAGGCGGGATGAGCGCGGGGTCGTGCGGTTGGGCGGCGGCGAGGGTTTGAAATTCCGAGGAAGCGGCAACGGCTTCCGCTTTGGCGCGGGCAAGGCGCAGCACGTAGGGGATGGGCCGCTCGCCGGGATGGAGATCCTCGCAGATCTCGGCCGGGAGAACGCGGAATTCGTATCCGGCCTGCGCCAGCAGATCGCGACGGCGGGGCGAAGCGGAGGCAAGGACGAGCATGGGGGAATTATTGCAGGGGGCTGCGCAGGGGATTGCGCCAGCGCAGGCCAGGAAACCTGGCGAAGTCATTGTCGAAGGTGATCAGCTCAGCGTCGTGCTCGATGGCGAGAGCGGCGAGGTGCGCATCGCTGGCGAGATTTCCGCTCGTGCCGCTTTGCTCGAACAGCCTTCTCAGGATTGTGCCATGCTCGGGTCCGGGATGCGCGATGGAGACCGATGGGTGGTTGAGCCATGCGTCCACCGCCGAGAACGCGGACTTGACGGTAAGAGGCGCGGGAAGAATTCCGGGGTGCGTCGTGACCCGCAGGAACGCCAGAACCACCAGCCACGCCAGCCTCACATCCTCGCCGCGCGAGAGTGGTATTTCCATCCACTGCAGGGCGGGACGATGGTCGGCGGCATCGCGATTGGCGGCATAAATGAGGACATTCGCGTCGGGCAGGATCATTTGCGCTGCGCGAGCTTGCGGGCGATCTCCTGGTCTTCAAGATCTGCCGCAAGCTGGAGGGTCTTGGTGAGATTCACATGCGAGGGGACACCCATCGAATAAGTCCTTTGCCGGAAACGGGGCACGCGGTGGGGCCGCAACCCGGAGCGGATGGCCTCGTTGACAATGTCACGAAAGGGGACGCCGCGTTCGCGCATGGCGCGACGCAGGAGCTGGTCCACATCGGGATCGAGGGTGATGGTGGTACGCATGGCGAGTCCAGTTTAGCATCAAAGCATCAAAATTGCTGATGCTTTGATGCACCGGCATTACGAGTGCTCGGGACTGGAGCCGGGCTCGGGAAAGTCGGAGTCGTTGTCCTTGATCTCTTCGTCGATTTCGCGATGAGGGAGCTGGTTGGCGAGGCGGTTGTGCGATTCGCCGGGATGGGAGTGATCGGGCGGCGTATCTTCAACCGCGCCTTTCTTGATGTCCGCGTCCTCAGGTTGCATGATTCCTCCGGGGTGATGATCTTAGCGCACGGCGAGCGAACCAGGCGGCGTCGAGTGCTCCACAATCGCGATCGTTGTGCCGAATACAGGGTGGATGCGGGGCGGCGAGGTTTCCGATGCTTGTGCGATCGCCCCAGGCGGTGCCCGCATCCCCTCGGCAGAAATCATCCGGACGATGTTCCATGAGAGGGACGCGGCTTGCCGCTGCGGCGCCGAGGATTTTTCCTCATTCTTCCCGATGCCGGCGTCGAGAGCGCCTGCCGCCCCCGGCGCTCGCCGGGGCCCTCGGCTGACAGAAGGTCTTGCTGGCTCGCGCCGGCCCTCAGAGCGTCAGGCGGTCGCGGAGTTGTTTGGCCTGACGCCGGGAAACGGCGACCTCGGGGCCGTCGCGCAGGCCAACCAGGTAGCCGTCCCCTTCCGGCGCAATACCGGAGATCCAGCCGAGATTGACGATCTGGCTGCGATTGGCGCGAATGAAGAGGCCGGGGCTGAGGCGAGGTTCGATCTGCGCCAGCGATCGCGGGATCATGGGCCGATGGTTTTGAAAGAAGACCCGCGTGTAGTTGCCTTCCGACTGCAGCAGGCGAATCTCTTCGACACGCACAAGCCAGCACGCATCTCCATCGCGAACGAAGATGCGTTCCATCAGAGCTTCCGTGGAATGGACGGGCCCGGCAGCCGGGCTGGCTGGCGGCTCCATGCGCAGGCGCACGCGGCGCAGGGCTTCGCTCAGGCGCTCGGCAGCGATCGGCTTCAGCAGGTAATCCACCGCGTTGAGCTCGAAACCGCGGAGCGCGTACTGATCGAAGGCCGTGGTCAGGATGGTTTGGGGAGGGTTGGCGCACTGCTCGAGCATGGTCAGGCCGCTGCGGCCGGGCATCTGGATGTCGAGAAAGAGGAGTTCCGGTTCCAGGCGCTCCAGCAGGTCCTCGGCCTCATCGGCGTTGCGCGCTTCGCCCTCGACGCTCACGTCGGCGTGCGCCTGGAGGAGACGGCGGAGCTCCTGGCGGGCGAGCCGCTCGTCGTCCACGATCAGGGCTCGCATGGGACCGCCTGCGGATCGATGGGGACAGGCGCGGGCTCGAAGGGAATCTCCAGAGTGGCCTGCACGGTACCCGGGGGAGACTCGCGAAGATCAAGGTGAACGCGGCTGCCGTAGAGGAGATGCAGACGCGCGCGCGCGTTGGCCAGGCCGATCCCTCCCTCGCTGCCCTCGCGCAGCGTGCCGGAATTCGTGATGCAGATTTGCAGGCGTTCGCCGGCCAGCGCGATGCGGAGCGTGAGATCGCCGCCGCTGCGCAGGGGCGCAATGCCGTGGCGCACCGCGTTCTCCACCAGACCCTGCAGCAGCAGGGGGGGAATCGCAGCGACGGCCGCGGCAGGATCCACTTCCTTGTGAACGCGCAGTCGTTCTTCCAGCCGCACGGATTCGAGGCGCAGATAGGCGTCGACGGCCATTAACTCGTCGGCGAGGGGAATGATCGCGCAGCGATCGCTCCGCAGTGCGGCGCGGAGGAGACCGGCGAGTTCGCCGACCATTTCCTGGGCACGGTGCGGGTCTTCGTCGATCATCCCGCGGAGGCTGTTGAGGCAATTGAAAAGGAAATGCGGGTTGAGCTGCTGCTGCAGGGAGCGAAGCTGCGATTCGCGGGCGAGGATCTGAGATCGCAGAATATCGACCTCGGCGGATCGGCGGCGGCGCACCGACAGCACGACAAAGTAGATGGCCAGCCAGAATCCAACCAGCAGCGCGCTGGAAAAAAAGGTCGCCAGCACGATGCCCTGCGAAGTTCCGGGGGCTGCCGCGGTAAATACGCCCTGGAGCCACAAGGTTCCGTCCAGGGCGATGGTCTGCAGCGCGCCCACCACAAGCGCGGACGCGAAGAGCCGCGAGACCAGCCTGGACGGGCGCATCTCGGTCCATCCGCCGGCGCTCATCCGCGCGCGCAGCAGGTGGGTCCCTGCCAGGCCGGCGACACCGTAGACCAGATCGGCGAGGATGGGCTTCGGCCCGCTGTCATGAAAAGGAACCAGAACGGCGAGGTAGTAGCCGAGGCAGTAGCCGCCCCAGCCCACGATCTGGCAGATCCAGTAGGCACGGCCGGTGGAGAGCCGAGGACGCGGAGCCAGTGTCTCGCCCGACGTCGCGGCCGTGCCGGAGAGGTCCATCATTGCTGCGCTTTCTCCGTGCCGCGTGCCAGGGAACTGGGCGAGCCGGCCAGAAAGTCGTCAATCTGGTGGTCGAACCAGACTGGATCATCCCACATCACGAAATGCCTTGCGGTATCGGACATGACGAAGCGGAGATCCCTGACTCCCGCATATTGCTGGTGAAATTCCTGGGCAACTTCGGCTTCGGTTACCCCGTAATTCTTCAGGCCGATCCAGGTGCCGATCACCAGAACCGGAGTCTGAATACTTTTTAACTCAGGACGCAAATCGGTGCCGACCAGATCGAGCATGGCGTTGGTCACGGTCTTTTGGTCCGACGCAAGGCCCCAGTCGATGAGCGTCTTCTGGTCGGCGGGGCTGGTGGCCATTCCGTTCGTGCTGGTTCCGGCTTGGGTGTAGGCGACCCACTGCTCGTGCGACAGGCCTTCCATCCCGGCGCGCATTTTGTCGATGGTGGGCTGAGCAGCGGCCAGCGTGTCCACCTGGAACCAGGCCTGAGCGAAGAACGGCAGCGAATCGACGATGATCACCGGGCCGACGAGCTGCGGGTTGCGCGCGGCGAGATCGAGGGCCACGAATCCGCCCAGGCTGTGCCCCATGATGACAGGGTGGTCGAGGTGGTTGTCGCGAATGTAAGCAGCGATCTGGTCCCGCGCGGTGGTGAGCAGAGGCGAGTCGATGGGCGAGACGCCGGCAAATCCGGCGAGGGTGAGCTTGTAACACTGGAAATGCGGAGCCAGGTGCGCGGCCGTCGCGTCCCAGGTGGTCCCGGAGGATGCGAGACCGGGAATCATCACGATGGGCCGGCCCTGGCCAACGACGCTCACGACGAAGGATGGATGAGCGGCTGCGAGGGTGACAGCGCCGGTTCCGCTTTGGGGCGATTGGGCGTGCGCGAATGGGATGACCAAAGCGAAAGCTGCGATGAGCGAAGCGGCGGTGCGGCGAGCGGACATGGGACATTCCTCCTGAGGCCCAGTTTCTGTCGTGCGGCCCTCCGGCGGCGGAAAACATGTTGAACGGTTGCTGCAGGGGGATGAGCGGCTGCGGGTGCGAGTTCCGCCGCACCGGAGGACAGCCCAGGGTACTGGGGCCTCGCGCGGTGCTACCGTGGAACGATCATGCGGGCCGTGGTGCAGCGCGTCTCACAAGCTTCCGTGACGGTCGGCGAGCGCGTGGTGGGCGCGATCGGGCCGGGTCTGCTGGTGCTGCTCGGCGTTGCGAAGAGCGATGGCCAGGCCGACGCCGGCTATCTCGCTGAAAAGATCGCGGTGTTGCGCATCTTTGAGGACGGCGACGGCAAGATGAATCGAAGCGTGACCGATGTGGGTGGGGCGGTGCTCGCGGTTTCGCAGTTCACGCTGTACGGCGACGTGCGCCGGGGCAAGCGGCCCTCCTTTGACGACGCCGCGCGGCCGGAGAGCGCCCGCGTCCTCTACGAACACTTCGTCGCGCAGATCCGGCGGCGCAACCTGCGCTGCGAGACGGGCGAGTTTCAGGCGATGATGTCCGTGGCGCTGGTGAACGAGGGGCCGGTGACGATCCTGCTCGACAGCGCGCAATCGGGTCCGGCGGAGGTTGCGGGCTGACGGAGCGCAACCGGCCGCAACCTCCTTCCGCAGGGTGAAAACGATGCTCGTCAAGCCATTTCTCTGTCTCCTGCGCGATGGCAAACTCCGCGCGTTGCAGGGCGTTGGCGCCGATCTCAAGTCGTTTTACCGGCTCACGTATTTGGCGGCCGCGGCCGAAGCCGGTCTGCTGCAGCGGCTGGCTGTGGGACCAGCCACGCTGGCTGCGCTGGCCGAGTTCTGTGCGGCTGAGGGCCAGGGGCGCGAGGCGCTGGAGGCGTGGCTGCAGATGGGCCTGCGCCTGCGGCTTCTGCGGCTCGGGCCAGGCG
>JBARMS010000199.1:0-1543 GCA_049802575.1 Acidobacteriaceae bacterium
CCCTTGATGCGTGTCATCTCAATGTCCGCGGTAGCGGACGGCCCCGAGATAAAAGTGGTGGGCAAACGAGAGGTCTTTGCGAGGTGTTCAAATGCTTCCGGCACGGTGTCGACGACCTGTTCCGCAAACACCACGCAGAGGTGATAGTCGGGAACCAGCGAAAGGGCGCGGGGCCCCTGCGCATCCGCAGTCTGCAACACCAGGCTGCCGGTGAGCGCGATTCCCAGGGTGCAGCCGGTGAGAATGCCGTCGAAGCCATCGATCCCCAAGGGGGTAAGGCCGTCCGCGAGAACGAATTCGAAGCCCTCCGGCAGCCAGTTCGCAGGCAGTCCTTCGGGAATGGCCATGCGCCGCTTCCCTCTTCTTTGAAGAACAGCGGCGATCACTGTGGCCAGTGTGTCGCGTGACGCCTGATGAACCCCCGTGTCATATTCGCGCAGCCTTTCGACAAAGAGGCGCAATCGCGCAGCAATATCCTCATCGATCGCACGAATATAGTTGCGCGGTAGCGTGGCATACTCCGTCACACGCTCCTCATCGAGAGCTCCCGGCTTGTAAGCCGAGCGTATGCGGCTGAGGATCATATCGCGCGAACCGGTTGCGCTACTCAATCTGCACCTCCCGCCTTTTCCCGCTTCTCCCGCTCGCGTTTCGACCACCATTGCCGGAACGACTGCGGCGGCAGCGCCTCAGCATCGCGGGACTGCGTCCATCCGCTAAGCATGAGCGGCAAGTGATCGATGAATCCACCTTTGCCGACAAAAGGCTTCTGGCCGATGCGTCCCAGATGCTGCGCAAGCGCCAGGCGATCGCCGCTGGCAAAAATCTTGGCGGCCACCTGCATGCCCAGATTCCACGCGCCCAGCTTGCCCGCTATCGTCTCCTGTTCGCGCTCCACCACTTTTCCGCGAAGGTGGATGAGCACTTCCGGAATATTGATTTTCACCGGACAAACTTCATAGCACGCGCCGCAGAGTGACGACGCATAGGGTAGCGACGAACCACGCTCCAATTGATAGAGCTGCGGAGTCAGGATCGCGCCGATAGGTCCCGCATACACTGAACTATAGGCATGGCCGCCGGTCTGACGATAAACAGGGCAGATATTCTGGCAGGCGGCGCAGCGAATGCACTTCAGCGTCTGCGATGCTTCGTGGTCGTGCAGAATCTCGGAGCGCCCGTTGTCCAGCAGGACGACGTGGAATTCGCTCGGACCATCGCCCGCGCGGACACCGGTCCAGACGGAGTTGTAAGGATTCATCCGCTCACCGGTCGCCGACCGCGGCAGGGTTTGCAGGAAGACCTCAAGATCCTGAAAGCGCGGAATCACCTTTTCAATTCCGGCAATGGTGATCAGCATGTCCGGCAGCGTAAGGCACATTCTGCCGTTCCCCTCGGACTCGACGATGCAAACGCCCCCGGTTTCCGCGATGAGAAAGTTCGCGCCGCTGATCGCCACTGGCACGCTCAAAAATTTCGCGCGCAGATGCTGACGCGCGACTTCGGTCAAGTCCTCAGGCCTGTCTCCTACGGACTCCAGATG
>JBARMS010000200.1:0-53254 GCA_049802575.1 Acidobacteriaceae bacterium
GCGACAACCAGGCCCTCGCCGAGCTCGGCTTCATCGTCGTCGCCATCGACGGCATGGGCACGCCGCAACGTTCGAAGTCCTTCCACGACGTCTCCTACGCCAACATGGGCGACAATACCCTGCCCGACCAGGTCGCCGGCATCCAGCAGCTTGCCCAGAAGTACCCCTTCATCGACCTCACCCGCGTCGGCATCTACGGCCATTCCGGCGGCGGCAACGCGACCACCGAAGCCATGCTGCGCGATCCCGACTTTTTCCAGGTCGGCGTCGCCGAATCCGGCAACAACGACAACCGCGAGTACGAAGACGACTGGGGCGAGCGCTACCAGGGCCTGCTCGTCACCCATCCCGACGGCACGACGAACTACGACGACCAGGCGAACCAGAACTTTGCGAAGAATCTGAAGGGCCACCTGCTTCTCGCCCACGGCACGATGGACAACAACGTTCCGCCGTATTCAACCCTTCTGGTGGTCGACGCGCTCATCAAGGCGAACAAGGATTTCGACCTGCTCCTGCTGCCCAACCAGCACCACGGCTATGGCGCCGGGACGAACTACATCGCCCGCCGCCGATGGGACTATTTCGTCCGCTGGCTGCTGAATACCGAGCCGCCCCACGAGTTCGACCTGAAGACCCCGCCCCCGGAATGATGGGCCCAGGAGGTCCCACCGAGGGGCCGGAAGAGTAGCGCGCGCCCGATCAAACCCTGCCGGTCACGTTACCAGCGCGGGGAGCCTCTGCTGAAAACAAAGACCTTAGCGGGTGGGATTCACTCAGTGGTTAAGAAGGACAGCCGACAGAACGTCGGAATCGGGCTGGGTCCCGGACGCGTCGGCGGGGGGCTGATTCCGGCCTTGACATCATGATGCTGCTGGGTGAATCATCATGATGTGCGAACTACCTTGACCATCGACGACGATGTGGCCGCCCTTCTGGCTCAGGAGGTTCGCCGCTCCGGCGCGCCCTTCAAGGTCACGGTGAACCGCGTCCTGCGCGCGGGGCTGATGGCCGCCCAGCAGCCGCCGGAACTGGAGCCCTTCGTCGTTCGGCCCTTCAACCTCCAGCTTCCCCCCGGGCTGAGCTTCGACAACATCGGGGAATTGCTCGATGCGCTCGAAGGACCGATGCGGCGATGATCGTGATCGACGTGAATTTGCTTCTTTACGCCTATGTGCGTTCTGCATCTGCGCACCTTGCCGCCAAGGCTTGGCTGGAGCGCGTGTTCACGCGACGAGAGCCTCTGGGGCTGCCCTGGCAATCGGTCTCGGCGTTTTTGCGCATTGCCACGAATCCGAACATTCCTGTTGGGTCGATGACGATGGATCAATGTATCGCTATCGTGGAGCAGTGGTTCGCCAGACCCCAGGTGCGCCTCATCACGCCCACGGATCGGCATTGGGAGATTTATCGCAACCTGCTGCTTGATGGACAGGTGCGAGGCACACTCACCAGCGACGCCGAACTCGCTGCTTTGACCATCGAATACGGCGGCGTGCTCCACACCACGGATCGCGACTTCGCCCGCTTCCCGGGCCTGCGCTGGATCAATCCCCTGCAGAGCTAATTCCCCTGCCGTGGCTGCCGTTAACCCAGCGAGGTTTCGAAGACTTCCGCGAACCCCCTCTGGCACGTCCTGTAATCGCCGCTCGAAAAGCACACAATCGCGATTCGCTCGAGCGCGGATGTTAGTCCCACAGACTAACAAGTTCCCGAAGATACACAGGGGGCAATCACGCGAAGGTTGTCCGTCAGACCTGAAGCCGCTATGGGAAACAGATAGGCTGTATAGTTACCGGCAGCCGTCGGCTGGATACCGTTCTGTTGCGCCAGAGTTACCCACGGATCCATCAGGCCCAGCCGGGTATAGGTCAGCCCGCCTTCGGTCACAAACTGCATGTCCCCACCCGTTCCCTGAGCATTGCCCGTGCCGGTATCGCTGACAAAGGCGCCGTAGTGCTCCAGCGTGAGCAGGATCGAGGTTGCATACGCAGGCAGCTGCAAAGCTGCAATCTGAGCATCCGTCATGTTGAGTTGAACGCGCATCCCGTAATAAGGAGGGTGCTCAAAACTCGAGGAGCAGGCCAGATCGGTGGGTACGTTTTGCGCCGGCCACACCGGATTCAGCCCATAAGGATTCGCGCTGTTCGTATTGCCGGCGCAGGGGATTTGCATCTGCAGCGCATGGGGAATCATGGCTCCGCTGCTGATATCGACAGCGCGGACAATCCCAGCCTCCTCCGCAAATCCCGACTGTTCTCCGCCATAGTAGACGGGGTTCGCAGTAATTCCCATATCTTCACTGGGACCGTCAATGTGTCCGTATCCGCCATAGCCGATCGTAAAGGCTCCGCCCTGTCCACCCGGCGGACAAGCCCGCCACATGTCATATTCGGCATAGGTCGTGGATTCAATGATCGCCATATGGTGATCCCCGGTCCTGCAGTCGGAGTTATCATTCTCCGGCGCCGCGTAGGATGGGATGTTAATCGCAAGACCTTGCAGCGTGCAGCCGTTGCAGTCGATGGTATAGACCGGATCCGAAGAGACGCTGAAATAGACGGGATAGTTGAAGTCGTAATTCGAAGGTGTGGCAGCGGCTCTCAGGACCCATCCGGTTGTGCCGGCTGGCGCGCCCCACGTGTCGGTGCTCACGCTGTTGAGCGCGGCAATAATCGCGGCCGAATCTGGATCCAGCTGAGGACTTGCAGGAAGTTCGGTGTTGAAAGGACTGCTGGACTTAAATGGCTGACTGACACGGAAAGGTGGCGTCAATCGCTGCTCCGTTTGCGTCTGAACCCTTGGGGCCTGACTGCATCCGGAAAGGATAGTTGGGAAAACTCCGAGAACCGCCAACCGTCGCAACGTTCCGGTTTTCATGCACTCCCCTTTACGCCTGATTCACCACGTTAATCCCCCCGACGGCGGAGGCCAGCTGCCCAGCATCTGCCGCAACTGCACAATGCGTCCAAAGTGATACGCGTTGTGCGCGGCGAAGCTCTCCAGTTGCTCGCGGACGGTCATGCTGCGCGCGGGATTCTCGGGCGACGGACAGCGCACCACGGCATCGAGCTGCGACGCGTCCTGGCCGGCCAGCGCCGCAGCCTCCTGCGCGCCCGACAGAAATCGATGGCAAAGCCCGGCCCAGGACTCCGCGTGCGTCTGCTCCCCG
The DNA here is from genome assembly GCA_049802575.1 of Acidobacteriaceae bacterium. Classification (GTDB taxonomy): domain Bacteria; phylum Acidobacteriota; class Terriglobia; order Terriglobales; family Acidobacteriaceae; genus Palsa-343. Next base: position 3,173 of record JBARMS010000200.1, read on the forward strand.
GTCGGGAAGCTCACCGCGTTGGTGTCCGGCGTTGGCGTCCCCAGCCCCCGGACGCGTTCCAGCATCACCTGCTGCCAGAATGTCGCGTGCCACAGCTCCTCATAAATGGTGTGCGGAGCGCCCGCCACCCGGCGATGCGCCAGCTCATCCTCCAGATTTTCGAGAATATGCGCCGCCGGCGCGTGCGCGCTGTCCCCGATGAAGCACAGAGCCAGTTCATTCATGCCGATCATTGTCGCAGAGGGTGCTGGCCGCAAGGGCGGGCGAGTCGTACAGGATGGAATATGTGCTTACCTTCGGGCAAAGGGATCGTCCCATGCGCGGGGAGGTGTGGGATGCGGATCGTATGCCTGGGAGCGCTGCTGCTTGTCGGATCGGCAGCCATGGGGCAGACAGCTTCAACGCAGAGTGAAGCGCCGCTGGCGGGGAAGCCCGCAACATCGGCCCAACCGCTGCTCTCGCTGCAGCAGAGTTTGCAGGTGCAGACGACGCTGCCGAGCCAATTCTTCCTGCAGAATCCGCAGCGTTCAGGAGTGTTGCCGCTCCAGCCCGGGTCTCCCGCGCAGCGAAACTGGGTGGTGGAGAATCAGCCGATCCAGCTCATCGGTCCTCCAGCGGGCCAGGCGCAGGCAGGCGTGATCCCGATTCCGATGCAGTGGCCGCACGCTCGGGTGGAGGCGATCCCGACGCGCTGGCCCGATCTGAAGTTTGTGCCGCTGCAGGGGACAGCGCCCGCTATTCCCGGCCAGTAGGAAAGCGGCTGTCAGATGCAACGTTTCCGGGACCTGCAGCGCCTGGCGAAAACTGCGAATCAGCAGGCGGTTAGTGGGGAGTTCCGTAGACCTTGTAGAGGAAATACCCTATCAGACAAACGCCGCCGACCAGATCGACCGCAATCAGCTGCCGGATCTGACGCGGATTCTTCGAGCGGTCAACCATGCGGCCAAACTGTGCCACGCCTTCCCCTGTGAGCGCTCCAGCCACCCCAGAAAGAGGAAGAAGATCCCGATGAACAGCAGACCATAAGGAGGCCCAGAGCCCGAGTCAGTCATCGACAAGATCGCCTTTCAACGGAGCCGCACGAAAAACATCTCTCTTTCCTATCCCCTATCTACACCCTATCCCCTACACCCTATCCCCTATTCCCTATTCCCTATTCCCTGCTCTTCCTCAGCTCTTCCCAGTCCCGCTCCGTCTGGTCCGCATAGGCCTCGGCGAACTTGACCAGCGCGACGGCAAACTTCTCGCCGTTGCCCACATAACCGGCCAGCAAACAGGCGTCGCCCGAGCGCGAGTGCCCGCGCGCCAGCAGCTCGCCGCACATCTCGGCGTACTCCACCAGTCCCTGCCCCTGCAGGTCCTCAATCGCAATGCTGCCCTTGTGGTCGCTGAGCTGCCGCACCAGATAATCGCGGTTGGCGATGGTCGTCCAGCCCAGAAACGGGTCGGAAGCGAACTGCATGGCGCGCTGCCCATCGGCCACACGCCGCCCGTGGTGGCCTGCGCCCGGCGCCGCCATCAGATACGGCGCATACGCCGATCCCGGCTCCTCTTTGATCTGCAGGAACAGCGGATCCCGCGGCCCGTTCCCCTCGAAATAGATGAGGTAGTCGCGCAGGCCCACGCTGCCGGTGCCCACCACTTTGAACGCCACGTCGAGCGGCCGATATTGAGAGAGAAAATGCTGCCGCTCCGGCAGCAGGCTCTCGCGATAGGTCTTCACCGCGGCCAGCACCGGCCGCGCCTGCTGCGGAGTCAGTCGCCGCAGAATCGGGGGCTCCTCTTTGAAGACGCGTCCCTTTTTCGTCTCCACCGTCAGCGCGTCGAGTGTGTGCAGCGGCGTCGCGCGCTCCGCCTTCAGCAGCGCCTTGCTCACCGGGGAAATCCGCTGCAGCCGATGCACCTGGTAGCGCGCCACTTCAATCACCGGCATGCGCGAAAGCGTCTGCACCAGCTTGCGATAGCTGGCGACGAAGGCCAGCACCGCCGCGTGCCCCTCTTTGCGCGCCTGTTTGCCGCAGGTTTCGCGGGCGGCGAGCACCAAGCTGGTCGCCAGTCGTTTTAAATCCCATTCGAAGGGCCCGCGGATGGTCTCGTCGAAGTCGTTGATGTCGAAGAGCAGCCGCCCATCCGGCGCGGCAAACGCGCCCAGGTTGCGCACGTGAGCGTCGCCGCAAATCTGGTTCACGATGCCGGTATGCGGCAGCAGCGCCAGGTCGGCCGCCATCACCGGAACCGCGCCGCGAAAGAATCCAAACGGCGAAGCCAGCATGCGCTCGTACTTCAGCGTCACCAGGCTCGGCACGCGGCCGCGCATTGACTCCTCGACCAGCGCCAGCGGATCGTGGGTGCGCAGCTTCGGATCCCAGCGGGCGTGATCCTGCCGGTGAACCTGCTTGCGCCGCGCCTGCCCCAGCGCGCGCCGCTCCTGCGATGTGGGAATATGCGCCATATCCCTCCTGCGTCCTGGAATGTTCACCCAATGGTAGCGCGGCGGGACGAGCGCCCTCTGCGGAGAGGGGTTTTCGTCCGATCGGTCATTCGCGCCACGCTCCACGTCCGCATGTCATCCTGACGCAAAGCGGAAGAGTCGTCTGAGCGAAACCGAAGGCACCTGCATGACTCCCCACCATCGCGGGCGTGGATCGGATCACGACGAGCGCGCTGGAATCGCAATGTTGACCGCGCCGGAATCGCAATGTTCACCGCGCCGGAATCGCGATGTTGACCGCGCCGGAGGCGGAATGCTGATCAGCCCAGCGTTTCAACGCTGGGAACCGCCCTCCCTTGACAATTGAGTCCCGGAGGGACGGCGCCCATCAAGCGATCAGTCCCAGCTGAGCGAAGCATGCGCATTCGTCGCGTCCCGCAGTTGGACGCAACAATCAATTCAGACGCGAGCGGAAGAGCCTGGCCTGAGCGAGCCGACAGGCGAATCGAATGGCATCCGCGGTTGCTCTTCTGCCCGGGTGAATCCCAGGCTTTGACGAACCAGTGTTGCGGTAACAGTCTCAGCCACCCACCCCGGCATGTCATCCTGACGCGAAGCGGAAGGATCCGCGGTTGCTCTTCCGCCTGGGTGTGTCCGAAACTCTGACTAGCCTCTCACACGGGCAGCACGACGTCCTGCAACAAGCACAGCTTCACGGTTGCGTAAACACGCTCGATGTCTTTGCTTTTGTCTCCGGGCATGACTTCGCACACGTCGGAAAGAATCGCGATATTTTTGCTTTTGTATCAGGGCATGACTTCAGTCGTGCCGAAATCGCCGAAAATATAGATCGGGCTTTCAGCCCCTGTGCGTCAATCCACCCCGAAACTTCCGGGTTGCCGGTGACTCGCCCGGAATCGGTTGGAAACAACATGTCGGGAGCGGCAGGGAAATATAGGCTCCATTCATCAACACCTAATGGCGACCCGCAACGATTTGTCGATGAGCCTGCGCGATGGCGCTAAGGAGCGCGTTGTCAAATCCCAGCGCACGCGCTTGATTTGGAGTCAGCTTCAGGTCGTCTGCACAGGCTGCGACAACATGCGGCAGATCGATGGGCTCGGCGGTTAGCGTACCGCTCTTTGCATCGGGCCATAGCTGGTAGGGTTGGGGAGTCAGGAATGCGCTTTTGCAGTCCTCGACCGCCTGGGCGATGGTCATAGCACGCAGAGCAGGAACAATCAGCGCACCCACAGTGGTCCCGTCATACGTAGTATGAGAGTAGGCGCTCGCATTTGCCGATGCGGCGATGAGGTTCATCCAGATAACTGGGCTGCCCGTGGTCAGGTCAAAGACCATGGCAAGCGTGTAGCTATCGGGATGAGCGCCGCCGCAGAAGACGATGCTGTCAATCGCGACCAGGGCCAGGTAGTGCGGACCGGCCATGGTGACCGTGATTTTGCGCTCCCAGTCGCCTTCTTGTGCATTGTTCCCCATCAGGGGTTGAGCCACCTGCTTGACTCTCTCGCGATAATTTTCATCGCAGTCGCTCAGAGCCTTCGTCATGCGCTCATTCAGCCGATTGAGGATGGCGTTCACGCTCCGCTCGGCGGGCGTTGAAGCATGGGCAATCAGCGGCCATGCGTCCACTCCCTTTCGCAATTGCCTTATCGGCTCCAGTCTCGCTGAATCGCCAGATTGAGCGGGAACCCGGCCTGCCGACAGAGAAACGAGCAGCAGAACGATTGCGATTCGCACGGTGGATCGTCTCATGGGCAGACGCAGGACGCGCATTCAATGTACATCACGCCCACAGTGTCGCCACATTGTTGGCGAGTTGTCGGCAATACTTCCCTTTCGGCGGCAGCGTCCGTGATCGGCCCGGCTGGCCGAAACGTCCGGGTTGGCGGTGTTACGGTCAGAATCTCCCTGAAGCCAGTCAGTTTCAATCCAAAAGCTGTCCATACGGAGTGGTGCAGTTGCATTTGACGCTTCTATCACCTCGGTTCTTGGGAACATAAATCCCCGACTTGTGAGTCGCGAGGCAGAAGCAGCATCGTTCATTGGTCCGGACACGAGCGGGAGCCTGATGGCCAACCGCACTCGTGGCGGGGTGAGCCTTGTTCCAGCACTCTTGGCACATGCTGTGTCGAATTAAAGCTTTCTTCATTCAGTCCCGGCTCGCTGCTTCTGGTTTCTCAGGTATACATAAATGACCAATTAAACTCGGGCGAATCCCTCCGTCCATGAGTCCCTGCCGAGGACGCATTCGTAGGCTTTGAATCCTTCAGGGTATTCGCTGAATCCGGGTTGATCCTTTAGTCGTTCCTTTGCGCCGTTTGCGTCGTCCTCAGTCCGATAGACGCCGATCAGCAGTTCCGTGTCTTCGCCTTCCTCTCGTTCTTGCTCGAACCAGAGCAGCCAAACGGTGTCCATAAGCGCCATAATCTCACGCGGAGCAGACTCCCTTTTGCGAAAGGTCTGGTTAGTCGGCAATACGGACGTTTCGAGGCTCGCCGGTGCCAGACCTCAAATGTTCCGGGTTGCCGGTTAACCGCCAAACATCTCTGAGGCAGATTGCCCTCGGCTGACATCCCCGCGAATCCAAGGGGATACAAAACCTCTGTCATCCTGAGCGAGCCTTCCATATTCGTTGCGCGCTGCTTTTGCGCGCAACAATCAATGCAGACGCGAGTCGAACGGACCTGCATTTCCTCCATCTCGACTGCGCTCGGTCCGTGTAGCCGGTCTTCCTCTGGTGTTGCGGCCCTCCCCACGCTTGATGGCCTCGATACTACGGGTCGTCAACTCGTAAGTCTCGCCCCCGCCCGAAGCCAGCCCCCGAAAGGTTCCGTATCCCCAGCCACTCGCCCGGTGCCTCCCCCCATCATTGCTCCGCCGCCCGCCCCAATGCTACATTGGCACCGCTCCCCCCATCAATCCGGCCTTCCTTCGGCGGACAGGAGAACTGCATGGAAACCGCCGACAGGCGACTGATGTGGCATGGAATGCTGCTGTTTCTGCTCGGGCTTTTCACCGGCTTTGCCGAACCGCACTTTGCCAACGTGCGCATGGGCCTGGCCGCCCACCTGGAAGGCGTCATGAACGGAATTCTGCTGCTCGCCCTCGGCGCCGTCTGGCCATCGGTCCGCCTGAGCCGCAGCACCCGCGCAGCCGCCTTTTGGATGGCGCTCTACAGCGCCTACGCGAACTGGTTCTTTACCACCCTCGCCGCCATCTTCGGCACGGGCGCGCTCTCGCCGATCACCGCTCCGGGACTCAGGGCGGCGGCCTGGCGCGAGAGCCTGGTCACCGCCGGGTTCATGAGTGTGGGCCTCGTGATCGTTATCTTCACACTCATGCTTCTTTGGGGCCTGCGCGGAAAAGCCTCGCAGCTGTAGACCTCACAGGCTCGCCGTCATCCCTGCACGCGGGTTCAGAAAACGCTGGTCCAGCGCCCCGCGCCTCTCGAACGGCCCGCGGCGCCCAGTTGTCTGTTCTCGCGCCAACTCTCTCCGTATCTCGGAGACCCTGTTCCTTTCGGTGTTTGTGCCGAAGACAGTCTTTAGAGTCTGCCTGGCGGGCGCGGAATGGCTCCGTCATTCGTGGGAATGGCGAGCATGCCCCCGATCGCGCTTCAGAGGCGATCGGAGACATGTGTGATTTCGCTCAAGCGGTATCTTGATTCCACTGACCCGGCGCCGTCTCCCGGCAAAGACGACCTTCTGTCGGCCACGATGGAGTCTTTCCAGAGCACGCTGCGGGTGGTGGGCGCCAAAGCGGCTGAAGCATGCCCCGCACACGGCTGTGAGCTTCGCGAACGGCTGCGCAGGATCGGCTCGAACTTGTCTCTCGGCGTAGTCCCCCCTGTGGTGCGGGAGACCCAGCAACAGGTGGAGGCGGAACTGACGGTTTGGGCGGAGCGCACCGCGGACCATTGCCGGTACACCGCCGCTCAAGTGAGGGAACTGCTGCTGGCGCTCGCCGGCACCGCCGAGGCTATCGGGACGGCCAACGACGCCTCCGCGACCCAGTTCCGCAATCTCACCGCCGATCTTGAATCCATCGTAGCTCTCGACGATTTGGTCGAGATCCGCGTCTCGCTCGAGAAAGACATCGTCGCCCTGAAGTCCAGCGTCGAGGAGATGACCCGCGCCCAGCAGGCCGTGGTGCGCGACCTGCGGACGAAAGTGTCGACCTGCGAGGAGAAGCTCAGCGAGATTGAACCGCTCGTCTATCGAGACGAGGTGACGGGCATCGCCAACCGCCGCGGAATGGAGGAAAGAATCCGCGCGGCCATCGCGCGCGCCGAGACCTTCTGCATCGTCATGCTCGACCTGAACGGCTTCAAAGCCATCAACGACGCGCACGGACACGAGACAGGCGACAACCTGCTGCAGCAGTTCGCCCACGAGCTCACGATGAGTTCCCGTTCCGGTGACTTTGTCGGCCGCTGGGGCGGCGACGAGTTCATGGTGCTGCTCGGGTGCGATGCCGCCGGCGCGGCGACGCAGATCGATCGGCTCCGGCGCTGGGTGTTCGGCGACTACACCGTGCCGTTCGGAGCCGGCGACCCCAAACTGACCGTTCGTGTGGACGCGGCGGTGGGCCTGGCTGCGTGGCAGCCGGATATTTCATTCCAGCAGTTGATTGCCGAAGCCGACAAGGCCATGTACCGCGACAAACGGCAGACACGGCCCCCTCGGCCCGGCGACGCCGGGTAGCTCTCATCCCGACGAGGCCGGCTGGATGCGTGTGGCTCGAAAATCGATGCGTGTGGCTCGATGCGTGTGGCTCGATGCGTGTGGCCCGATGCGTGTGGCCCGATGGGTGTGGCCCGATGCGTGTGGCCCGATGCGTGTGGCCCGATGCGTGTGGCGTGAAATTTGATGCGTGTGGCTTCGAACGCGCGGTCGTGCATCCGTATCCTGCGGTCTTCACGCCGGCCAACCGGGTACCGCGCTCGCCGCCCCTCGTGGCGCCGGCCAACCCATGCGCGCCCCTGCTCCGGCGGCCACACACCGCGGCCCTACACTAAAGGTCATGCCGAAGTCCCGCGAGCCCGTCTACGGAAAGGGCCACCTCCATCTCATCGCCTGCACCTGCTTTCAGAAGCAGCCCAAGCTCCAGGAAGAGAAGCATCGTAATGTCTTCGCGCGACTGCTGGAGGAAGTGCGCGTCAAATTCCGCTTCGCCATTGTCGGGTACGTGGTCATGCCGGACCACTTCCGGCTGCTGATGCGCGAGCCCGAGGTCGATACCTGCGCCAACGCCATCGAAGTGCTGCAGGCTCGTTACCGCCGCCGCTACAACAGCTCGGCGCGCCTCGACGAGCAGGTTTGGGAACGCCGCTGCTCCGACACGCACATCGTCGGAGCCGAGGCCCTCGCCGCCGCCCTCGCTTCGCTGCACCAGGAGCCGGTGAAGGCCGGGCTCGTCGCCGTCCCCGAAGACTGGGAATGGAGCAGCGCCCGCGCCTACGCCGGCCTGCCTGAAGGCGTGGTCACGGTCGAGAGGTTTCCCGCCGCAGAGTTCGGAGCGTGACGACGCGCCCGCCGCTGCGTCTCTCTCGGGCGCTGCCTCGACAAGCCAAGGCATCAGCCGCTCCGAGAGCGGCGTCCCCGACCGGTCATTCGGCGTGGAGTGTAGCTATCGGATCGAGGCGCATGGCGCGCAGCCCCGGGACGTAACTGGCGGCGAGGGCGACGGCGGTGAGCACGGCGGTTACACCGGCGAAGGTGGAGAGATCGTAGGGCGAGACACCATAAAGCAGACGGGCCATGAGATGAGAGACAATCAGCGCGCCAGCCAGTCCTGTGCCGGCGCCGGCGGCGGCCAGAGTGAGGCCCTGGCGTAAAACCATCTCGAGGATATCGCGCCGTTGCGCGCCGAGCGCAAGGCGAATGGCGATCTCGCGCGATTGCTCATGGACCAGGAAGGAGACGGTTCCATAGATGCCCAGGCCCGCGAGCAGCAGGGCAGTTGCAGCAAACAGCGCCACCATTTCCATGGAGAACCGCCGCACGGAAAGCGAAGAGGAGAGAACGTCGTCCAGGGTCTGCGCGTGGAAGACGGGAAGCTCCGGATCGACGGCCTGGACTTGTGTGCGCACCTGCGCGGAGATGGTGGCGGGATCGACCTGTACACGCAGGTAGAGCACGAGAAACTTGGCGGGTCGCTGGTAGATGTCGAGGTAGATCTCCGGAATGCCGGCGTCCGCGAGAGATTCAGTACGTGCATCGGCAATGACGCCGACGATGGTGGTCCAGTCCGGCCTGCGGCGGCCCAAACGGCCCGACAAATGGACCCGCGTGCCAACCGGATCCTGGTTGGGCCAGTAGGTGCGGGCCGCGGCCTGGTCGATGACTGCGACCAGGGGCGTAGTTTCGAGGTCCTGGTCGACGAACAGGCGCCCACGCAGGAGAGTCATACCGAGCACGTGGAAATATTCCGGTGAGACGATCGACGTATCGATCAGCGGAGGCTGGCTGCTCCGCACTCCCTGGCCCTCGCGAACCAATGGCACCGTTCTGCGGTCGTTCTGGCCATGGCCGAGGGGAATGGCCGCCCGATCACTCACGGCGGTTTCTTCCACGCCCGGAATCGTCAGGTTGCGCCGGAGAATCTCACGGAGCAGCACCGATTCCTGCGTCGCGGTGCGGTAAATGTCGGTTTTGGGATCGTTAGGATTCGGCAGCGAGGTCTCGATTGCCATGACTCGAGTGGGATTGAAGCCGAGTTGCACCTTGAACAAGTCCCAGAAACTGCGCAGCAGAAGGCCGGCGGCGACCATCAGCACCAGGGAAAGGGCTAATTCACCAATTACGAGAGCATGGCGCAGGCGCGAGCGTCGCCGGGAACCGTTGGAGCCACGACCTTCCTGCCGGAGCGTCGCCGTCAAATTAAGGCGGCTTGTGAGCCACGCGGGGGCAAGCCCGAAGATGGTTCCGGCGGCGACAGAGACGACGATGGCAAACGCCAGCACGCCCCAGCTGATGGATATGTCATTGAGGCGCGGCAGGCTTTCGGGAACAAATTGCAGCAGGAACTTCCGGGCGCAGAAGAGAACCACGAAACCAGTGATGCCGCCAGGCACGAAGAGTAACAAGCTCTCCGTGAGGAGCTGACGAATGAGGCGCATTCTTGCGGCTCCCAAAGCCTGGCGAACCGCCATCTCGCGTCCGCGCGCGCTGGCGCGAGCGAGCAGCAGATTGGCGACGTTGACGCAGCTGATCAGCAGAACCAGGCCCACCGCGCCGAACAGCAGAATGAGCGATTGGCGAACGTTGCCGACAAGAGTCTCGGCCAGGGGAGTGAGGTGGAAAGTCCATTCGGCCTGGAGCGGATAATCAGCCGGATATTGCTTCTTCAACGATGCAACCAGGGCATCGAGGCGCCGCTGCGCGGCCTGAGGCGAAAGACCGGGGTGAAGGCGCCCGATGGTCTCGTAGGGGGTACGCGCGCCGCGCATCGGCGGCGAGGAGGGGTCGCCGTAAAATCCATCAGCCGCCCACAATTCGGTACTGATCTGCTCGCTGGTTTGGCCCTGGTCGCGAAAGTTGGCGGGCATGACGCCGACAACATGAAAGAGATCATTGTCAATGCGGATACTTTTGCCGAGAATGTGCGGGTCGGCGCCAAATGCGCGCTTCCAGAGCCCATCGCTGATGACGACGTCGCCGTTGGAGCCGGGTGAGGCGTCGTGCGGATCGAAGGTGCGGCCCATCGCTGCGTCGACGCCGAGCGCCGCGAAGTAGCTCGGTGAGACCGTTTTTCCCGCGATGCGCGTGGGCTGGCCGCTGCCGGTCAGTGTGTCGGTGCCGAAAAAGCAAAAGGACACATATTGGAAGATTCCCGAGTTCTTAAGGTCTTTCAACTCAGGGACGGAAAAGCCGACGTCGTGCGCGCCCACACCGGGAAGGTTGGCTTCAATGCGCACCAGCTGGCTGGGGTTGGGGTAGGGCAACGGATGCAGCAGGGTTGCGTCGATGACGCTATAGATCGCTGTTGTGGCCCCGACGCCAAGGGCAATGGTGGCGATGGCAATGAAGGAGAATCCGGGAGATCTCAGAAGCATGCGAACCGCGTACCGCAGGTCGAAAAGCAGATTCTCAATGAAGGGCAAGCTCTGCTCGGCGTGGTGGTCTTCGCGTATTGCCTCGGCCGCGCCCAGCTTGAGTACGGCCTGCCGCCGCGCCTCGGCAGGCGACATGCCGGCGCGCTCGTTCTCCTCCGTTTGAAACGCGAGATGCCCGGCAAGCTCCTCCTGCAGGCGCTGGTCGGCACTCCGCCCTGCCGCAAAATTCGAAAGGCGCATCAGGAAGCGCCGCAGAAATCTCATGGGAGATCCTCCGCTTTGACTTTGAAAAAGCGCGCGATGATGGCCACGTTTTGCTCCCAATCGCGGGTCTCCGCCAGGAGCTGCTTGCGGCCGGCCCCGGTAAGGCGATAGAAGCGTGCACGGCGGTTGTTTTCCGATGCGCCCCACTCGGAGGCAATCGAACCTTCATGCTCCAGCTTCAACAGCAGCGGATAGAGCGTGCCCTGGTTCACATCCAGAATGTCGCCGCTTATCTGTTCGATGCGCCGGGCTATTCCCCACCCATGCTGCGGCCCCAGGACGTCCAGTGTCTTGAGAACCATCAGCGCAAGCGTTCCCTGCAGGACGTCTGGCTTTTCTTTCATGGAGGGACCACCCTTTAGGTTTCCTACAGGAAGGATGGCACGGTTCCTTTTGGAAGGCAACAGGAATTTTGCGCGATCTTTCGACGTCAGAAGAACTACCAGGAGACTGCCGGGAGACTGTTGATTGATGGCGGTGTCGTTGTGATTGCCAATGAAAAGTCGGCTTATGTGAGTGACGTCCGGACACCGAAGGCTCAGTCGGCGATATCAGAGCAAAGCGCTCATGGACGGGTTGTTGCCGTAGTGTCGGCAACTCGGAAGTGACCCGCCGACGAACCCGTTCGGTCGTGCCGCCGCCGCTGCATCATTCCCCATGCCTCCGCACATAAAAAGGGCTTGAGCCACGGAGCGCTCAAGCCCGGGAGGCAATCCCTGCGTCCCTACGGCTGCAGATCGAACGCCGGCCGCGTGCTCCCATCCATATAGAACGGCACCGAGGTGTGCTCGTGCACGATGATCCACGCGCCCGCGCGCCGCTCGAACACCAGCGTCTCCCGCATCCAGAAGTTCGGCTTCGCCGGCGGATCGATCTTCGTTCCCTCCATGCGCATGAACCCCCACGCCACGGCCGTATCGCCGCTCACCGTCACGTGGAAGCCGCGCGGCTCGATCGTGATGGGCCCCTCCCAGGTGTCAAGCCACGCCTGCGTCTGGATCTGGTTCGCGCCGCGGTGCTCGAGCGGCGGCGCCAGGTTATAGACCGCCGCATCGTCTGCGTACGGCGCGACAATCGCCGCGGCGTCTTTGTTGAATCGTGCCTGGGCCATCCCCGCGATCACGTCCCGAACGTCCGCCTCATCCCGCGTCTGTTCGCCCGTCGCGTGCCATGTCGCCGTCGCCATGATCGTCTCTCCTCGTCTACGTTGAATTTCGCTTCTTCCTGAGCTCTGAGCCCTGAGCTCTGAGCTCTGCCTTCATCCCGCCGGAAACAGAATCTCCGTGATCAGCTGGTCCTCCGGCGTCACCCGCGGATCGGTCACGTAGTTCTCGATGTTGTAGTCGTCGCGCAGCGGCAGCTTCTGCTCGCGCACGCGCCGCACCGCCAGCCCCGTCGCCGGGCCCAGTTGCGAGTACGGGCCGGTGAGCACAAAGCGGTGGAATTTGCCGCCGGCGTACTTCTCGTAGCGCACGCCCTCCGGCAGATGCTGCGGCTTCTCGGCCACTCGCACGCCGGCTTGGTAGACGCCCTCCTCCATCCGGTACAGGCTCATATACCCGGTGATCGGATTGTGCTGCGCGATCTCCGGAACCAGCCGGTGCAGCTCCGTCCACGCCTGGGGCGCATTCTGCGGAATGCTGCCCACCCGCTCCACGAACACGTAATGCATTGCCGGCCACTCTTTCGTGTCCGCCTTTTCCGTCAAACGCACGTCCTGGGTTGCTGCCATGGTCTTCTCCTCCTGGGGTTGGGATTTCGTCGCCTTGCTGGCCCGATGAGAGCGTTCTTGGTTGTGACCGTTCAGAAGCCGATTCGCGGCCGGTGGCCTGTTCTCCGTGCCCTGGGCCCCGAGCTCTCTGCCCTGCCCTGTGCCCGCCGCGCCGTTTTCCGCGCCCTGCGCCCTGAAATCTCTGCCCTGGGGCGTCCGTCCGAACAGCAGCTCCAGATACCGCCGCAGATGGTCGAGCGACTCCGCCGCCACTTCCGCGCCGCCGTTCGCCTTCGCCAAAATGAACGAACCCTGGATGACCGCCTGGGTATGGAGCGCCAGACTCTGCGCCGTGCACGGGAAGCTGACCCCGTACTTCTCTATCGCCGCGACGATGTCCGGCTCGAGCGTCGCCGCGTGCCCGCGAATGCTCGCCGCGCACGCGTCGCGAATCACCGGCCAGGTCCCGTAGACCTCCTGCAGCATCGTGCCCACCAGGCAGGTGAAGTAGGGCAGCTCGCCCTGGAGCAGCGCCTTGCGGAAGTCCACATAGGCGAGCACGCGGTCGAGCGGATCGGCGGGCGCGTGATACGGAGCCTCGCGGAACAGCTCGCCGGTCACCGTGCTCCAGTAGTTCGCCGCCTCAAAGGCCAGTTCTTCCTTGCTCTTGAAGTGGTAAAAGAAGCTGCCCTTGGTCACTCCCGCGGCGTCGCAAATGTCTTCGACGCGGGTAGCCGTATACCCCTTCGACCGGATGACATCGAAAGCCGCCGCCATGAGCCGCTTCTTCGATTCGTGATGGGTTTCAATCATCTTCATAGAATACCTACCAGTTGGTATGTACTGTACGCAGCGAACGAGAGACTTGTCAAGTTCCCTCCCCACCCTCCCCGCCGTGTCATCCCGAGGAGCGAAGCGACGAAGGATCCGCGGTTGCCTCTCCGTCACGGTCTTCGGGCAACGCAAAACGCCATCGACGACTACCCCGAAGCTTCCGAGTCGCGGGAAATACCTCCTTCCTGAACGAGAATGTCATGTAGAAGGATTGGCACTCATGGATGGAAACTGCGGTTGCGCGTGGTTGTTTGGCCGATCTTCGGGCTACTCGGAGCCGCTTGGCTTTGGCTCGAGATCGAGGTGTCGACAAGCCCCGCTCAACACCGCTTACTGAACATTATTTACGGCGCCGTCGCGGTTCCTGTGGGTCGCATCGTGTTCATTGCCGCGATACCTTTGCGCCGCACCCGGCGGAGAATGACCGGCGAGACCCGAGCCGTCGGACGCGCAATCGCCGCGCCGGAGGCGCACCACTGACCAGCCCAGCGTTTGAACGCTGGGTCAGGTCTCCGTGATTCCCCGAGTCCCGCAGGGACGGCGCTGCACACGCCCCCACACAGCCTCCCGAAACTTCCCAGTTGCGATCGTCTCAGCTCAAGAGCGGTTCCGATCGCGACGAAACGGCCGAATGACGGCTGGCCCAGGCAAACCCGAATCTGGCTTGTTGATAGCGCCACAGATCTTTGCCTCTCGCGATCGCCGCGCCGGAGGCGCACCCCCGACCAGCCCAGCGTTTGAACGCTGGGTCAGGCCCTCCATGATTCCCCGAGTCCCGCAGGGACGGCGCTGCACACGCACCCACACAGCCCTCCCGAGTTCAGGCGCCACGACATCCAAGTCTCAATCACCTTCTCGATGGTCCAATGGCCGTCATGCTTTTGCATGACCACGTGGCCTATCGCTTTTTCGGGTGATCAAACATGCGGCTAGTTAGGTTTCCGCCATAACGCCTTGAGACTGGGAAAGTCAGAGGTGGTTACGTCGTCGATGCGCCAGCCCTCGGGAGTCAAAATCAAGTGCCAGGAGACCTTACTTTGCCCGCTCGGCCCAAGATCCAACAGGGCAGATACTTCGGCATTGTTAGGGTTCATTTGCACTACTGAAAGCCCCGAGAAGGTAGGCCTGGCAGGGCAACCGCATAATGGGTCACCCTTCTTTTTCACGTCCTCTGGGAAGTAGCGACAACCGCAGATTCTGGCCCACATCAAGTGGTCCACTTCGCAAATTCGATGGGCGGTGAAACAACCTTCGCCAAACATCGCATCGAGAAAAGCCGCAGAATAGACACTTTCGCTCATGTCCCGGATGTCAATGGCTTGGGTGCCATTCGCTATCTTAAGGACCCTTCTCATGAAGTGTTCGGGGATCTCGCCGCTCTTTGCTGACGTAGATTTTTGAGCCGCAGCACTCCCGCAGCAAATGACCAGATAAATTCCGGCCAGCACCAATCCCCGCCGCCATTGATAGACTCCGCGCATTTGTGAATCTGCGGTCTTTGACGCCTTTGGCTGCGAGATTGTTCCCCATTCGGTGGGTTCTCAGCGGATTGATCGAAGCGTGGGGAAGAGAAACTGCGCCCATGACCTTCGTACTCCCACTCCCGCCGATTTCTCTTGCACCCGCCCCATGACCCCGGCACACTGGACAATGGAAGCACGAAAAGGACTCGCCGCTCGCGAGTCCTTTTCTTTTCGGGTCCCAGGACCACGCTTCTCCGCTCTTTCCCAACTCGGCTCGCCGGCGGCCGCTGCAGCAGCGGTTTCGCCCGAACCCACCGCCCGGTCGTGTTCCTCGGCTGATGTGCGCTGCCACGGCCCAACCTCCCAGGAGGGCATAGCGACCCTCGCCCAGGTCACTGAAAAATTGGGCGTCGCGGAATCGCTCCCGCACGCAGAGATGCAAACGCCACGGGATCAGCGAGTTCAGCGCACCCTCCGGGGCTTCCGATTCCGCAACTCCAGCAAGTGCAGTTGCATACAGCACCCCCCGAAGCGTAAATTGCATAGCCCAGGTTGCCGCCCGGCCAGCGTTGGCCCAACCGGCTTTCGCTGACCGTCCCACGGCTGAAAGCTCGCTTGCTGCCAGCTTTTTAGCCAGGAGTTTCACCGCTGACCGCTCTTAGCTAACGGCTAGCAGCTAACGGCTAACAGCTGCTCTCAAGCCTGCCCGATCGTCACGCCGCTCTCCATCGGAATCCCCGCGCGGCTCACCACTTCGAACTTCAGAGTGTTTTTGCCGGCGCCGATCCGCACATGGTCCCCATGCAGCACCTCCCCGTCGAGGATCTTCATCGCCAGCGGATCCTGAATCAGCCGCTGGATGGCCCGCTTCAGCGGACGCGCCCCGTAAGCCCGGTCGTACCCCGCCGTGAAAATCTGTTTCCGCGCCGCCGCCGTCAGCTCGATGGTGATGTGCCGGTCGGCCAGCAGCTTCTCCAGGTCCTTCAGCCGCAGGTCCACGATGTGCTGCAACTGCTCGTCGCCCAGCGGACGGAAGAGCACCACGTCATCGACGCGGTTCAGGAACTCCGGCCGGAAGTGCTCGCGGAGCACCTTCATCACGCTTTCGGTGGCATGCGCGAAGGTCGTTTCGTCCTTCAGCGCCTCGGCCTGCAGAAACCCCGCGCCCAGGTTCGACGTCATGATGAGCACGGTGTTCTTGAAGTCGACCACGCGCCCCTTC
This sequence comes from Acidobacteriaceae bacterium, assembly GCA_049802575.1. GTDB lineage: Bacteria > Acidobacteriota > Terriglobia > Terriglobales > Acidobacteriaceae > Palsa-343. Next base: position 19,175 of record JBARMS010000200.1, read on the forward strand.
GAGTCCGTCAGCCGCCCATCGTCGAGCACCTGCAGCAGCACGTTGAAGACATCCGGATGCGCCTTCTCGATCTCGTCGAGCAGGATCACCGCATACGGCCGACGCCGCACCGCCTCGGTCAGCTGCCCGCCCTCGTCGTAGCCGACATACCCAGGAGGCGCGCCGATCATCCGCGCCACGGCATGCTTCTCCATGTACTCGCTCATATCGAGCCGCACCATCGCCTGCTCATCGTCAAAGAGAAACTCCGCCAGTGCCCGCGCCGTTTCCGTCTTGCCCACGCCCGTCGGCCCCAGGAAGATGAACGAGCCGATCGGCTTCTTCGGATCGCTCAAGCCCGCGCGCGACCGGCGAATCGCATTCGCTACCGTCGCCAGCGCTTCATCCTGCCCGACCACGCGCTCGCGCAGCCGGTCCTCCATCTGGACGAGCTTCTTCACCTCGCCCTCGAGCATGCGCGACACCGGAATCCCCGTCCACTTGCTTACGATCTTCGCGATGTCCTCTTCGTCCACCTCTTCCTTCAGCAGCCGCTGAGCGCTCCCCGCGACGCCGTCCTGCACCGCCTCCAGCTTCTTCAGCTCGGCGTCGAGCCGCGGCAGTTCGCCGTACTGGATCTGCGCCGCACGCTCCAGATTGCCGCGCCGCGTCTGCTCGTCGGCCTCGAAGCGCAGCGCCTCCACCTGCTTCTTCAGGTCGCTGAGCCGCGTGATCGCTTCGCGCTCCTTTTGCCAGCGCGCGCGCAGGCCGGTCGCCTTCTCCCTGAGCTGCGCAATCTCGCGCTCCACCTGCTCCATCCGCTCTTTCGAGTTCGCATCGCTCTCACGCTTCAGCGCCGTCCGCTCAATTTCGAGCGACGTCACCTCGCGCTCCAGCTCGTCGATCTCCTGCGGCACGCTGCCGATTTGAATCGCCAGCGACGCCGCGGCCTCGTCGACCAGGTCGATGGCCTTATCGGGCAGAAAGCGGTCCGAAATATACCGATGCGACAGCGTTGCCGCCGCCACAATGGCCGAGTCGCGGATGCGCACTTTGTGATGCGCCTCGTACCGCTCCTTCAGGCCACGCAGGATCGCGATCGTGTCCTCGACGTTCGGCTCGCCCACGTAGACAATCTGGAAGCGCCGCTCCAGCGCCGCGTCCTTCTCAATGTATTTGCGGTACTCGTTCAGCGTGGTGGCGCCGATGGCCCGCAGCTCGCCCCGCGCCAGCGGCGGCTTCAGCATGTTGCTCGCGTCAATGGCGCCTTCGGCCGCGCCCGCGCCCACCAGCGTATGCAGCTCGTCGATGAACAGAATGACCTGCCCGTTCGACTCCTCAATCTCTTTCAGCACCGCCTTGAGCCGGTCTTCAAACTCGCCGCGATACTTCGCGCCGGCCAGCATCGACCCCAGATCGAGCGAGATCACCCGCTTGTCGCGCAGCGCGTCGGGCACGTCGCCGTGCACAATGCGCCGCGCCAGGCCTTCGACGATCGCCGTCTTCCCCACCCCCGGCTCGCCGATCAGCACCGGATTGTTCTTCGTCCGCCGCGACAGCACCTGGATCACGCGCCGAATCTCCTCGTCGCGCCCAATCACCGGATCGAGCTTGCCGCGCCGCGCCAGCTCCGTCAGGTCCTTCGCATATTTCTCCAGCGCCTGGTACTTCGCCTCGGGATTCTGATCCGTAACGCGCTGGTTGCCGCGCACGCTGGCCAGCGACTTCAGCACCGCGTCGTGCGTCGCGCCCAGCGACGCGAGCAGCAGCTGCGCTCCATCATTCTTCTGCGCGGTCAGCGCCAGCAGCAGATGCTCGGTCGAGACGTACTCGTCCTTAAAGTTCTCCGCTTCCTTAAACGCGCGGTCGAACACCTGGTTCAGCGCGTTCGACGCGCCCGGCTGCGCGCTCGCCCCGCTCACCTTCGGCAGCTGGCTCACCGCTTCCTGCGCCTTCGCCGTCAGCTGCCCCAGCGGCACGCCAATCTTCTCGAGCACGGCGGGAATCACGCCCTCCGCATCCGCGAGCAACACCGCCAGCAAATGCAGCGGCAGGATCTCCGGATTGCCGTTCTCCCCCGCAAGCTGGCTGGCGTTCTGCACCGCCTCCTGCGACTTCACCGTAAATTTGTCCCATCTGATAGCCATACGTACTCCTCGCAATCACTCCCTGAACCGCCAACCCGCTTCAAATTCCGGCCCAGTCGCAGAAAATCCTGAGGGCCTCGTCCAGGTTCCTCACCCCACATGCAATTCTGAACTTTCCATCTTGCTTCGACGCGAACGCCCAGTCTTTCTCTGAGCGATCGATCGTGACCTTTTCGAAATCCTCTTGTTCGAGCGGGGTTCCCTTCAAATCGATTTCCACGGACCATCCCGGATTGTCCAACGTTACGATGGCAATACCGAACTGATGTTCCCAGTCGCCGTTGCAGTTGGACTCATACCACGACCGCAGTCGCTCCATTCCGTGCAAATCAATCCCCCAAGTCGACAGACATGCCCGAAAATGACAGACGTCATGTCGTGCGCAGCACGACAGCGGTAGAAGCCCCGGCCTTCAGGCCGGGGGAAACCGGCGCCAAAGAAGAAAGGGCTTTAGCCCCGGCGACCCAAAAAATAGCGGGAGGGCAAGTTCCCTCCCGCAGCATTGAAGCCTGATCGCGAAAGTGTTCCCGCGATCGCCTATCATCCCTACGCCGCAGCCAGCTCAGCGGATTGGCCGACCGTCTCACCGCCGACCGGCTCTCAGATGACCGTCTCACCGCTGACCGGCTCTTAGCTGACCGGCTTTCAGCTGACCGGCTCTTAGCTGCCCTTAGGCCGCCGGCTTCACGTCCTTCTTGCCTGCTTCGATGCTCGGCGAGCTGCTGCTGCCCACCTGCACCTTGATCTGCTTCGGCTTGGCCTCAGCGCGCTTCTCCAGCTCGAGTTTCAGCACGCCCGCATCATAACTCGCTTTCACGCCTTCCGGATTCACAGTGTTCGGAATCGTGAACGAGCGATAGAAGCTGCCGTAGCGCCGCTCGATCCGGTGAAAGTTCTCTTCCTTCTGTTCCTTCTCGAACTTTCGCTCGCCCTTCACCGTCAGCACATTGTTCTCGAGCTGGATGTCCAGGTCTTCCTGCTTCATGCCCGGTACTTCCAGCGAGAGGATGATGTGGTGCTGATCCTCATAAATGTCCACCGGGGGAACGAAAGCGGCGGTCGCGACATCTCCCTCGGCCTGGTTGCGGCCGTATTCCTGGAACAGCGAGTTCATGCGGTTCTGCAGCGCCAGCACGTCACGAAACGGGTCCCAACGAGTGATTGCCATGGATATTCCTCCATCGATTGCAAAGAAATTTGAGATTGGGACGCCACCCTCGGGCAGCGCCATCACTCCATCTGATGGAGACTATAGCACGAACGATGCATAAAATGTGAGTGTTTTTATGTCATATATGAAAATTGTGGATAACAGTCCTTGAATCAATGGGTTTTCCCAAAAACTAGCCACGAGATGTGTCCTCTACCCAAACGCCCCATCCCCGAAAAAATGTCAAGAGCCGGCGCTCCGCACCAAGGTAATGAGCCCTGATTCCACACGACTTATCAGCCAATACCTGCAAAGAAAGTTGGCAGGTTTTGGATCCAACTTTGGTATCCTGAACTTAGATAGGAAAAACAAAGAAAGCCTCGCTCCGCCGAGGCTTTTTCCTTGTGCTCTGGAGATTCCGCATGACCCTGAACCACGCGCTGGCGCCTGTCCACCGGCAACCCGCGCCTCCGTGGCCCACGGCAGAGGCCTCCGCTAAGTAACTTGTTTCCGATCGGCAGCGGAAAAGGACGGTTTTGAAGGCTTCAGCAAGTACCCTGTTGCCCGGCAGATAGCTCGCGGAGGCTTCAAAAGAAATCGATAAGTACCGGCAGTTGCGGTACTTCGCAATTTCTTACCGAATTTTTTTTTTAACGCACGCCGTGAGCCCCGCCAGCGACGACCTAGCCCAACTCAGAACGGCTTGCCGCGAAAGGCGAGAAACAGCTCGACGAGCAGGATGATCACGACCGTCACTTCGAGCAAAAACCCACGGCTCTGATTGAACTGCTCGAGCATGGAATGGTAGAGGCCTTCGGCGGTCTTCAGCTTCTGCTCGACGAGGTCGCGGTAATCGGGCACGCCCACCCGCGCCGCGGCGAGCCGATACAGGCGGGCGGCAAACATGTCGCTCAGGAACTTGATGGCGTTGTCGGCGCGCTCCGTCAGCTCGACCACCTCGAGGAGCACAGTTTGCAGGCCGGTCGCCGAGCGCGCCAGCCGCCAGCGCGCCAGCACGCCGGGCCGTTTGCCAAACCGGTCGTAGGCCTGGTCGAGCACCGTGGTCAGCACTTCGTCGTAGTGCCGGAACTCGAGCAGCTGGGAGTTCGCGTATTCCAGCAGCTGGATGGCGGTTTCGGCTCCGGCCGGGGTGTCGTAAAGAAAGGCCGCATTCCATCCAATGACGGAGAGATCGTTGGCGTAGTACGACATTTGCGAGCGCAGCACCTCGGAGCACTCCGCCTCGGAGAGCTGCGTTCGCTCGCCGCGCACCAGCTGCGCGATCGCGTGGCCACGATCGCGCATCAGGTCAGCGGGAGCCGGCGATCCCGCTGCTTCCCGCACGTGAAAGATGAAGTAGTCTTCGCTCAGCCAGCGCGCGTAGGGCTTGACCATCGCGCCGGCCGCGCGCTCGAGATATTTGCGGACCACGGGCTCCATCCGCGAGGCGAAATCGATGTCCCACACCCAGCGGCTGGCCAGATGCACCAGCGTGTCCCATCCGCCGGCGAATTCGTGCCGCAGCACCACGCTGACCACGCCGTAGTCGTAGTACTTGAGCTCGCCCACGAGCTGCTCGCCGCTCTCGAGGATCAAAGGCTCGATCGGCGCAATCACAGGAGGGCGCTGGTAGCGCACATACGCCGGAGTCGCCTGCTTCGTGACCGGCTTCGACAACGTGCGGGCGTTGACCGCCTGCTGCAGCTGGTCGAGGCGAAATTCCTCGCACACGTCAAACTGAATGAGTACGAGGACCGAACCGACGAGATCGGCCGAAGTTGGGGCGGGCGCGGACATCTACCCGAGTATCGTAGTCCCGGCTGCGGGTGCCCCACATCTCCGCGCCTTTCGGAGATGTGGGTTGCACTCCGCCTCAGTGCGCGGCGGTTGGCGCCGCTACCGTCGCGCCGGCCTGCTGCAAGGCCTCGGCGTGGAAGCGCTGGTAGTCCTTGTCGGTCACGTGCACGTCGGCCCGCTCGCCGATCACGCCGAAGGCATGCGCGCTCACAAAGACTTCGGCGCTGGTGGGCAGCCACAGTTCGTTGTTCACCAGCTTCTGGTCGAAGGTGAGATGGCTCCCTTTGCTCAGCGAGACCATGCCGAAGCCGACGTGCAGGTTCTCGTCGAGGCGCGCGACCATGCGGCGCACCTGGCGATCCTGCTCGTCGATCCACACCGTGCCCGACATGCGCTTCGCTGCTTCTTCGGCCACGCCGTGCGCTTTCGCATGCGGATCGCCGGTGAAGTCGAAGGTGAGCGTCGGCCGGTTGTCGAGCAATTCTCGACGCGGGCTCGACACGGTGACCATCGCCAGAATTTTGCTCACGCTGATGACGATTTCGCCGTTGGGCGACTCGCCGGGCGGCGTCTGCTGCGCCTTTTCGACGTACTTCGTGACGCGCTCCTGCTCCTTCTTTTGCTGGTCCGCGTCGAGGTCTTTGCCGTCTTTCTGGATTTGCCGCCGCACCTCGTGCGAGTTGACGTAGAAAATCTCGTAGGTCTCGGTCTCGGTTTTCTTCACGCTGCCGTTCTTGTTCAGCGTGTCGATCGCGTCGGTTTCGCGGAAGGTGTAGTTCTCCTGGACGGCATCCAGCTGGCGCTGATGCGCGCGCACCTGCTCCATCAGCGTCGGCACATCGGGGACGGGCGCGGCCGCCGGCGCCGTTGACTGGGCGTGCCCCGGCATCGCGATACCCAGACCCAGCGCCAGCATCGGAATCGCCGGCAATCTTCCACGGGAAAGCAACATCGTATCTCGTAACCGGATCATAGCGTAGGCTGTTACCCGTCTAAGAAGGAAGACGAACGGAATGTTCAAGCTGCTCGTGAAATGGCTCCTCCACGCGATCGCACTGCTCGTGACCGCGTACCTCGTCCCGGGATTCGTGGTGGGCAGCTTCGCCGCGGCGCTGGTCGCGGCGCTGGTGGTTGGACTCCTGAACGTCACGCTGGGCGCGCTGCTCAAGCTGATCACCCTGCCTCTGGCGATCCTGACCCTCGGCCTGTTCTTTTTGGTCATCAACGCGTTGATCCTCAAGCTGGCCAGCGGCGTGGTTCCCGGCTTTCTCGTCTTAACGTGGGGCGCGGCACTGATCGGCGCGCTGGTGCTCGCGATTCTGCACATGCTCTTCAAGCTCATTCTGGACTGAAAGGGTGCTCCCACGATGCTGCGCTTTGGCCCGTTTGTGGTCCGATACAATGGCGGTATGCCCCCTGACAGCGCATCGCGACGCCGGCAAAAGGCGCCTCCGCCGGGCGAAACCGGCCAGGAAGCGCTCTACCTGCGCTCGCTGAGCGAACGCCAGGTGCAGGTGCATGTCAAGCTGCGCGACGGGGAGACGGTTTCCGGCTGGATCGAATACTTCGACGACCGCATGATCCGGCTGACGCGCGAGGGCAAGCCAAACCTCTTCATCTATAAGAACCAGATTCGCACCATCACCGAGCATGGGCGCGATCCGCGCCGGCGGCAGCGGCGGACGCCCGCGCCGGAGGTCGCGACTGAGGAAGCGCAGTGAGCGCTGGCCAGCAGGCTGACCGGGCCCAGGTGCAGGAGCGAGTTCCGCAACAACTGGAGTGGGCGCAGGCTGCGGCGCCGATTGCGCTGGAAGCGGGCGCGCTGCTGCGCGATTTCTTCAACCGCGGCGTCGCCACCGAATACAAGGGCGATGTGGATTTGGTGACCGAGGCCGATCGCGCCTCGGAGAAGCTGATTGTCGAGCGGCTGAGCGCGGCATTCCCTTCCCACGGCATTTACGGCGAAGAGGGATCGAGGCGGCAAATCGAGGCGGAATACCGCTGGTACATCGATCCTCTCGACGGCACGACGAACTTCGCCCACGGGTTTCCCGTCTTCTGCATCTCGATGGGGCTGGAGCATCGTCCCGCTGGACTCGCGGCCGACGCTGACGGCGAGCTGATCGCCGGGATCATCTACGATCCCACCCGCGACGAGCTGTTCGCGGCGCAAAAGGGGATGGGCGCCTGGCGCGACGGGCGCAGCATTCACGTCTCGGGAACGAAGATGCTGGCGGAGGCGCTGGTGGCGACGGGCTTTCCCAGCCGCAAGCGGCACGCGAGCCCGAACATCCACTTCTACCACGAGGTGACGCTCCGCTCGCACGGCGTGCGTCGCGCGGGGTCGGCAGCGCTCGACCTGGCCTACACGGCGTGCGGGCGGCTCGACGGCTTTTGGGAGTTCAACCTGAATCCCTGGGATACGGCTGCGGGCGCGCTGCTGGTGCTCGAAGCCGGAGGCGCCATGACGCGCTTCGACGGCACGCCTTTCCAGCTGAACAGCCGCGAAGTTCTGGCGAGCAACGGGCTGCTGCGCCCGGAGCTGACGAGTCTTTTCGGGGACCTGTTTGCCGGACGCGACCTGACGCCGATTCCGACGCCGGCCGAATTTGCGGCGATGCGAGCAAGCCGCCAAAGCTAGGGTGTATCGACATACAGGAAGGGCCGGCGACGGGAGCCATTTTTGCTCAGATCGAGAAGCGAGGAGCGACAGATACCGGGTGTATCTTAGCGACGAGCGACGAAGAGCCGGGGAAAAATGGCCCCGTCCCTCCGGGTTGCGGGAAAAATCCGGCCATACTTCGTTGTCGTTCTCGACAGTGGGGCCGCCACAGCCTTCGGACTCCGCCTCGTCTGGTCGGATTTTTCCTGCGCAACGCCGACCATCCCTATATGTCGATACACCCTGGTATCCGGTCCGCGCAACTTCGCGGCTCGGTTTTCCGCAACCTGCAACCCGTAACCTGCAACCTGCAACTGGCCGGTTCCCAAAGTCATTTTTCCTCGGCGCCCGCAGCCTTCCGGCCCGGAAATCCCCTGCTAGAATGATCGGTTGCAAGGACAGTCGCGTCGAGCGAAGCGGCTGATCGAATGATTCTCACTCCGAAGAGGAACTCCATGGCTTATGTGATTGCGGAACCCTGCATCGGCACCAAAGACAGCGCGTGCGTGGATGCGTGCCCGGTGGACTGCATCCACCCCAAGAAGGATGAGGCGAAGCATGCCGAATCCGACCAGCTCTTTATCGATCCGGTGGAGTGCATCGACTGCGGCGCCTGCGTGCCCGTATGTCCGGTTTCCGCCATCTTTGCCGCCGATGACCTGCCCGAGAAGTGGCAGGAATTCCAGGCGAAGAACGCCGGCTTTTTCGGCCGCTAAGCTCCTCCTTTGCCCTCGCACGCGGGCGCGCCGCGCCAGGCCGCGCGTCCGTCGTATCCCCGCCGCGGTCCCGGCTTCCGCTCCGTATGCGAGCAACCCCGCTCCTCCTGGATGCGTCTGACCGATATTGCCTGTATCCCCGGAAAAATTCTCTGCTATGAATCTGACCGCGCCGAAAAGTACGAACAGCAGGCCAACAGGAGCGCTCCCCCATGGAAGAATTGGCATGGAAAGGTTTGTTTTAATGAACGCGGGTCCCACGCAGCCTCGTCCTGCCAACCAGCACATGCGCCGCAACCCGCCGATCGCGGGCGAACAAGAGGCCATCGATAAAGCGCGCAATGGCGACGCGCGGGCGTTCGAAACTTTGTATGCCATGCACAAGCGGCGGGTTTACTCGCTGTGCCTGCGCATGCTGGGCAACGTCGCCGAGGCCGAAGACCTGACCCAGGAAGCATTTCTGCAGCTCTACCGCAAGATCGGGACTTTCCGCGGGGATTCTGCGTTTTCCACCTGGCTGCACCGGCTCGCGGTGAACGTGGTGCTGATGCATCTGCGCCGGAAGGGCTTGCCGCAGGTTTCTCTCGAGGAGACGCTGGAGCCGTCGCAGGACGACGGACCGCGCAAGGATATTGGAGCGCGGGACCTGACGCTGTCAGGGTCGATCGACCGCGTGACTTTGGAAAGGGCCATCGAGAACCTGCCTCCGGGGTACCGGCTGGTATTTGTGCTGCATGACGTAGAGGGATACGAGCATAATGAGATAGCAGAGATGCTCGATTGCTCCATCGGCAACAGCAAATCGCAGCTGCACAAGGCGCGCATGAAGCTGCGGGACCTGCTACACAGCGGGCAGCGGAAGGAGCAGATCGCGTGAGTGTGCTCCGCGCAATGGAAAAAACGATGACCTGTGCCGAATTTCAGGATTCCCTGCCGGATCTGTTCGAGGCCCACGCCGAAATGGCTGCGCAGGAGCATCTGAAGACCTGCGACAACTGCGCCGCGCTGGTGCGCGATCTGGAGTACATCGCCTCGCAGGCGAAGCTGCTGCTGCCGATGCATGACCCGAGCCCTGCGGTTTGGGACAACATCCAGCAGGCCATCCGGAGTACGCCGGGAGGCCCGCCGTCCGCCGGCCACGCCCAGACCGGCAGAAAATAAAGGCCCTGCGTCCGGGTCCGCTTCATATAATCAGAATACGAATGAGCGGGCAGACGCCGTCCACCTCGATCTCGGGCATCATCCTCACAGGCTTCATGGGAGCGGGCAAGACGACCGTCGGCGCGCTGCTGGCGAGCCGTCTGGGCTGGCGCTTTGTCGATTCCGACCGCGTTGTGGAAGACCGGACCGGCATGAGCGTCGCCGCGCTCTTCGAGCGCCGCGGCGAATCGGAGTTCCGGCAACTGGAAGCCGAAGTTATCAGGGAGACAACTGAGGGTGGGCGGATCGTGCTGGCGCTGGGCGGGGGCGCGCTGGAGAGCGCGGCGACCCGGGACTTTCTCCTCTCGCTCGCCGGCTGGCGGATGGTGTTCCTGGATGCTCCTTTGGAGACGCTGATCGGGCGGTGCGCCGAACAGGCGAATGCTCCGGTGCGCCCGGTGCTGCGCGACCGCGAACGCCTGGCGGAGCGCTGGCAAGCGCGGCTCCCAGGATATTCCCAGGCACACCGGACGGTGGCCACCACCGATCGCACACCGGAAGCCGTGGCGGCGGCCATCGTTGCCGCCGTCTTCGGCGAAACCACGGGCGAGCCGGTGGGCGCAGCGGTTCAGGCAAATTCCGCGCGGGGTGCGCGCGCATGAGCAGGCCGCTCGGGGCGCGGGGCACGGTCCTGTTTGCTTTCGGCGTGGGACTGGCGCTCTACCTGGCGTGGCTGCTCGAGGATGTGCTGGTGGTGCTCTACGTGAGCGCCCTGTTTGCCGTGGTGCTGATGCCGCTGGTGCGGGGCATCATGCGGCTGCATATCCGGCAGTGGCATCCAGGCCGCGGAAGCGCCGTGCTGATGATGCTGCTGGCCACTGCAGGCACTCTGGCGCTGTTCGGCTTCTTCGCACTGGCGCCGGCGTTCCGCGATCTGCGCGAGTTTTTTAAGGAATTGCCGCAGAAGGGGCCGCAATTCTTCGCGCGGTTGCAGCAGGTGCCGTTTCTGCGCGACATCGATACCGAGGCCCTGCAGGAGAAGATTCAGGATCTGGTGGGCAATTCGGCTACCTACGCGGTGAAGTTCGCGAGCGACTGGGCCGGAGCCGCGGCGCGCGTGATTGCCGGCATGGTGCTGACGATTTACTTCATCATCGAAGGTGATGAAGCCTACGCATGGTTTCTCTCGCTGTTCCCGGTCGAGCGGCGGCTGCGCCTCGATCAGACGCTGGCGCGGGCTTCGGTGCGCATGGGCCGCTGGCTGTTAGGCCAGGGCACGCTGATGCTGATTCTCGGCGCTTCCAGCACGATTGTTTTTTACAGCCTGCACGTTCGCTACGCCGCGGCTCTCGGCGTGATCATGGGGCTGTTCAACATTGTTCCGGTGGCGGGGGCCATCGTCTCGATGTCGCTGGCGCTGCTGATCGCGGCGCTGGATTCGTGGGGCCGCGTGCTGGGCGTGGCGATCTTCTTCGTCATCTATCTGCAGGTAGAGAACTCGTGGCTGACGCCGCGCATCATGAAGACCCAGGTGGATCTGGCGGGGCTGACGATCCTGATTGCGCTGCTGATGGGCTCGTCGCTGGCAGGGGTTATCGGCGCGATGGTGGCCGTGCCGACGGCAGTGCTGGTGGCTGTGGTGCTGAACGAGTACGCCGTGCACGATGAGGCGATCATTGAAGAGCCGCATCCGGTGACGAGCACGACGATCACGCTGGACTAAGCTGGGAGCCAGGGTGATAGGCTGAAATAGCTGGGGTTCCTTTATGTTGTTTCATGTAACACTGACGCAAGCCGAGGACGGATGGGTCGTCGCCGAGTGCCCGGCGCTGCCCGGCTGCGTCTCGCAGGGCCGCGATGACAAGGAGGCCCTCGACAACATCCGCGAAGCGATCACTGCGTGGATGTGGGCTGAAGATCAAAAGGCCGCCCGCGCGTTGCCGGCGGATCAGACGCCGGTGGTTGTGGCCGTTTAGGTTTTTTCCCGGATTCTGCCGGTTTTCGAGCCGCCGTTTCAGAAAACAGTTATGGGGAAGCTCGCGAACATATCCGGAAAGGAAGCCTCGAAGGCGTTTGGCAGGGCAGGTTGGCAGATCGCCGGGCAGGTGGGCAGTCATCTTATGATGACCAAAGCCGGCGAGCGCGCGAATCTTTCTGTTCCCCAGCACAAGGAGCTTTCGGTTGGAACTCTGCGGGCGCTGATCCGCGCGGCAAATATGACCGTCGAAGAGTTCACTGAACTGCTGTGATCCCGCGCCTCACCGCACCTCTCCAGCGGTTATCATAAACAGTGGGCATTTCCCCGCTTTCGTCTCACGCCATGAACTCCATCCTGCATCAACCGGCCGGCTCGGCAGGAGCCGCATGCCGATGAATTCGATCGAGCGCGGCGCCGTGTCGCTGGAGTCGCCGGCGCAGACGTGGACCGGCGGCCCGCATCCGCACCTGCACGTTCCCGAGGCCGGCGAAACGGCATCGCTGCTGGTGGATTACCGCGAGTTGTTTAAGCTGCGCGTGACGCTGATGGTGACGCTGACAGGGTGGGCGGGCTTTTTCCTCGGCTCGATGCGCTCCGGCATCAGCAGCCTGCAGCCAGGATTGCTGGAGACGCTGATCGGCATCACCGCGGTTTCGGCGGGATCGTCGGCGCTGAACCAGTCCATCGAGCGCAAGCTGGACGCGAAGATGGCGCGCACGGCGAATCGGCCGATGGCGGCGGGACGCATCGGACTGGCGCATGGCATTACCCTGGGATTGTTCGCGATCGTGGCGGGAACGTTGTGGCTGACGCGCGAGACGAATGTGATGACCGGCGGGCTGACGCTGCTGACGGCCTTTCTGTACGTGGCGGTTTACACGCCGCTCAAGCGCGTCACGCCGCTCGCGACGTTTATCGGAGCTTTCCCGGGCGCGATGCCGCCGCTGCTGGGCTGGACCGCCGCGCGCGGGGTGATCGAATGGCAGGGCGTGGCGCTTTTTGCGATTCTTTTCGTCTGGCAGTTCCCGCACTTCATGTCGATTGCGTGGCTCTACCGCGAGGATTATGGGAAGGCCGGCATTCGCATGCTGCCGGTGGTGCAGCCCGACGGCTGGTCGACAGCGCTTGAGGCGCTGACTTACGCGGTGTTGATGATCCCGGTGAGCCTGCTGCCCGTGTGGCTGCATATGGACGGAAAAATCTATCTGGTGGCGGCGCTCGTGCTGGGCGCGGGCTATCTGGGATACACGATTCGCTTCCTGAAAATTGTGAAGGCGCGCGACGAGAAGGAATCGAGAATGTACGCCCGCGATCTGCTCAAGGTGAGCGTGATCTATCTGCCGCTGCTGCTGACGGCGCTGATGCTGAATGCAAGGTGAAGGGCAGGGGTTAGGGAATAGGGGTTAGGGAATGGGGATTAGGGAATAGGGATTAGGAACGCACTGCAGCCGCCGAGTCGCAGCAGGCGCCGCGCAGCGATCACTGCACGGAGAAAATGCCCACAGCAACGACGAATGCGAAATTGAACCCCACGCCGAAGAAGTCGGCCACGCTGGCCATTGCCGGAATCGTCGGCGTCAGCGTGGCGGCCACGCTGTTTCTGTTCTGGCTGATCTATGTGCATCCAGCGTCGGACGCGCGCGGGGCTCATTACACGTTTCTGCCCAACCTGAATGCCTTGCTGAACGGCCTGGCGGCGATTGCTCTGCTGGTTGGGTTTTCTTTCGTGCGGACGCATCGCATTGCGGCGCATCGGACGGCGATGATGACGGCGTTTGTGTTCAGCGCGCTGTTTTTGGTGAGCTACGTGGCCAATCATGCGCTGCACGGCGACACGCTGTATCCGATTCACAACGTCACCTACTACTACGCCTATCTGCCGATCCTGATCAGCCACATCATTCTGGCGATTGTGGCGTTGCCCATTGTGCTCATCACATTTTTCCTGTCGCTGTCGGGGCGGATTCGCATGCATCGCAAGGTGGCGCGGTTCACGTTTCCTCTGTGGCTGTATGTCTCGGTGACCGGCGTGGTGGTGCGGGTGATGCTGGTGGCGGCGCTGCGGTGAGGCAGGGGCCAAGCGGCCAGGGGTGGAACCGTCAGGGGAAGAACGGTCAGGAAAGAGACGGTTAGCGAAAGGGCGAACGGCAATTGGTGGATGGAATTGTGGCACATCCGGGCGGTAATGCGGAGCAGGGCGACGATGGAACGCGCGCGCTGCTGCGCACCGGCCTCTGGACGCTGGTGGCGGGCGTGCTCGCCGCGCTGCTGGCGGAGACGGTGTTCGGCGGCATCAGCCGGCAGGGCCCGCACACGAACGCAGGCTGGCTCTCGCTCATGGTCGCGATGATGTGCCTGCCGTTTGGGCTGATGCTCTTCGGGCTGGGATTTGCGAAGTGGCTGCGGAATCGGAAGCTGGGGCGCGACCGGTCTGTCTAGCGCGGGCTGACTGCACTTCCCCGCAACACCCCAATCGTCTGTAGCCAGGTTTGAGCGAGTTCCGGCCAATGGGTCACCGGCAAATCCGTCGGGCGCAGGCCGTAGCCGTGACCGCCCTTCGCATAGACGTGCAGCTCCGCGGGAACGCCGGCTTTCTTCAGTTCCATGAAGTACTCGATCACGTTTTCGACGTGGACTGGATCGTCCTCGGCCTGCACCAGAAAGGCGGGCGGCGTGGAGGCGGTGACCGGAATATCCGGGTTGAATTCGAAGTTCTTCCCGGAAAGAGCGAGATAGCCGGGGTAAATGATGATGGCGAAGTCCGGGCGGCAGCTAAGCCGGTCAGCCGCGTCCACCGCCGGATAAAGCCGCTGATCGAAGTGCGTGCTGAGCGCAGCGGCCAGGTGGCCTCCGGCAGAAAAGCCGAGGACGCCGATGCGCTGCGGATCGATGTGCCACTCCGCCGCATGCGCGCGCACCAGGCCCATCGCGCGCTGCGCATCCTGCAACGCGGCGGCTGACTTTGGATAAGGGCCGCTGCCAGGGACGCGGTATTTGAGCAGCACGCAGTTCACGCCGATGGAATTGAGCCAGTCGCAGACTTTGGTGCCTTCGAGGTCGATGGCGAGAATGGAATAGCCGCCGCCGGGGAAGACCACGACCGCGGGGCCGGCGTTGCCTGCGGACTTCGCCGCGTAAAGCGTGATCGTCGGCGTCGCCACATCGCCGATGCGCAGCAGGGGTTTGCCCGCGATCAGAGGATCAGTGGGTTTCGTGGTGTCGTGCTCGGGACCGGTCGCGGTCTTCGGTCCGGGCGCTCCAGTGGGCCAGATCGGCCGGGTCGGCTTATCGGCGGGTGGATGCCAGTCCGCGACGGGCGCTGAGGGCGCACTCCCCTGCGCGGCCAGCGGAATGGCTGGAATCAGGCAGGCAGAGAGCCCGAGCGCGAGAAGCGTAATCCTGGAACGAGCGAAGGAATGGGGCATAGCCAGTGGTCTCCACCGGCTATGGTAGAGCACGCCTCAGTGGGAGGGCGCGACGCATTGCTGGGAAGGCGTGGAACTCGGCGCAGGAGCATTCGCGGGCGGCTGCGCTGGAGCCTTCGTGCCGCAGCCGCTCGTGGAACTCGGCTGGGCCGATCCCGATCCGGTTTTCTGCTGGGTGTTGGAGCCGCTCGGCTGCGTGCCTGAAGAGGATGACGGTTGCGTGCTGGCCGGAGCCGATCCCGTTGCCGGCTGCGGCTGTGCGGAGACGGTGGGTGAATAGCCGGGATCGCCGGGACGCTGCATCCCCGGAGGGAACTTCACTGGCTGCAAGACGGGATGATCCTTGTCATCGTCGGTGGGCAGTTTTTCGCCAGGCTGCCGGAGGGAGGGCGGCGCTTTGGGAGCATTCTCTTCGGTTTGGTCAGCGGCCGTGGGGTCACCCAGTTGCACCTGGTGCTCGTTGGCGGCGACGACAGGCGCCCGATAATCGCCCATCTCATTGGCGGTCTGGACGACCATCGGCTCGCCCACTTTCGCCACTTCGGTTCGCACCACCGTGTTGCCCTGGAAGCGGACGAACTCCACCGGCTGCGGAGCCTCGCCGTAGATCCAGATCTCCATCATCTTGCCGTGATCGTCGGGCTCGCGCACCTTTCTTACCGGCTGGCCTTTCGCGTAGAGCACCATGTCATGATCCATGCCGACCAGGACGCGGTGCTCGAGAATGGCTTTGCGCAGGAAATCGGGCAGCGACTCGGCGTAGGCCTCAGCCGGCGACCGAACGCCGAAATCGATCATCGGCTTCAGGAGCGCTTCAATCTGCTCGCCGCTGAGGTCAGGCACGTGGCGGTCAAAAACCAGTGTGATGCGCGAACCGGTGGGCGGCGTGCCGTCATCGGGAACGATGGGATTGGAGGCCGTCGGGTCCATGCCGACGGAGACGTGGCGCAGGTATTTGTGCTTGTGCTCCGGCCCGTTGTTCAGGTCGATGACGATGCTGTTGTCGCGGACCTTAATGTTGGTGACGACAACGCGGTCACCGGGTTTGGCGCTGATGCCCTTCATGTGGAGCTCGTCAATGTATTTCTCGCCGCCGGGCTCCATCGGGCCGTTGGCCTGGAGGGTGACGTTGCCGACAGGCAGGGGACGCATCGCGAAACCCTGCTCCGACTGCATGAACCGATAGAGCTGCTCGCGGCCGATGGTCGTCAGCGGTTCGGCGGGAAGCTTCACATTGGTGGGGTCGATCTGGGAGTAGTGCTGCTCGATGTGCTGCGGCTGAACGATGAATACCTGAGCGGAGGCCGGAATCGCGGAATTGAGCAGGGCGGCGCACAGCAGGGGGGCGGCGCAGAGCGCCGAGGAAACGAAGGGACGACGGAACGGTGTGGACCCTGGCATAAGGCCCCCTTGTGCGGGGTGTTGCCGACCTACACAGCATGGCCCCGTTTGATGGAATTGGCAATAGCCAGCGAATCGCGACAGCCCGAACCGGTCGCCTGCCGCCCGCCTGACCAGGAGTTGCGAGAGCCGCGGGTCATCGAACGAGCACGACCCGCATCAGCTCAAACTGCTTGGAGCGGTCACCGGCGTTTTACGTTGCCGCGGTCGTTGTGGACGGCGCGGAATGCCGCCCGGAGGATGCGGCTGGTTCGAAGGGATCCGGATCGGGAGGAACGACGAGCAGGCTGAAGAGCAGGATCACCGCGGCGAGGACGTCGAGCAGAGGAAACCAGTTGCCGCTGCGGTCGTCGAAGGTGGGGTCGTGGCGGACGGGTACTGTCGTCACTAACGTGGTGAACGGAGCCGCACCGCTGCTGCGCTGGGCCAGCACGCGGCCGCGGTCGTCGCTGACGGTGAGGATGCCCTGCTTCGGCGCGCGGGCGAGGCTGAAGCCGTCTTCCACGCCGCGCAGAATCGCCATGCGGCCGTGCAGCCAGCCATCGACGACGAAATCCCAGGCCGGAACCAGCATGAGCGCAGCGCCGTCGCGGCCATATTGGCGAGCGAGGCCGGGGAAATCCATATCCTTGCAAATCTCGACGCCCCAGCGGCCGGTGGGCTGGGTAATGAGGAGGCGCTTCGTGCCAGGCAGCAGATTCCCCTCAAAGACGGGCAGCAGGTGGTGCTTCTCGTAGGTTCCGGCGAGCGTGCCCTGGGGGGAGTAGAGTCGCGCCTCGTTGAGATTCGGCATGTGCTGGAAGCCGGCGAGGATCCAGACGTGGCTGGCTTGGGCGGCCTCTTCCAGGATCGAATCGGCGATCGCCAGGTCGTTGCTCTCGATGCGGCCGAGTTTCTCCGGAATGACGATCACCTGGGCGCCCTGCGCGGCAAGCTGCGGAATTTGCTCAGCGTACGCCGCAATCAGGCGCGCGGTCCCGGCGCTTGAGGGAAAGAGGGTTTGGGGCGCGTCGGACGCTATCAGGCCCACCGTGACCCGGGGCGCGCTGGGAGTCGTGTGCAGGCGGGCGATGCCGAATCCCAGGACGGCGGCGTAGATCATGGCCACGATGGCCACGAGCGCGGGCCGATGCCGCGGAGGTCCGGGAGAAGCAAGGGCCGCCACAGTCGACGGCAGCAGAAAAACGAAAAAGCTGATCGCCCAGATGCCGGTGATGCAGGCGATTTGCAGGATGGGCAGGCAGTCCATCTGCGTGTAGGCGAGGTTGCCCCAGGTACTGTGTACCGACTGAAACTCGGCGAGGAACTCATAGGCGGTCCACAGGATGGGCAAAGAAAAGGCTGCGCGGAGCAGGTACCCGCGCAAGACCAGGCCGCGATGGATGACCGCGAACCAGCCGAAGAGGATCGCCGGAGCCAGGACGGCCAGCAGGGTGACCGGCCAGGGGGTCAGCTCGCGCAGATAAGTCCAGGAATTGAGGCCGCCGAGAGCGACGGCGAAGAAAGCAACAGCAAAGGCCGGCCAGGCGCGAAGCCGGGGCGCGGCGAGCAGGAGAGGCAGCGGGGCCAGCCAAGTCAGCTCCCAGACAGGATGCAGCCCGGTTCCGAAGAACCACGCGAGCCCGCCGAGCGCCAGAGCGGCGAAGGCCAGGGCCCAAGTTTTCTGCCGGAAACCCAGAGATCGCCCTCCCGAAAACCGTCAGCTCGGCCGCTTGTTTCTCTTCGTCAGCATACCGTCGAACGGTTGCGGCAGTGCGGGGGCGCCTGGCTCGCGCGGCACCCCTATTTGGTCCGAGCCGCCCTGCGCGCAGCCGCTTTGCGCGCGGATTTGGCCGCGTGGCCGTTCCCGGCTCGATGCGCGTGCGGCTCGGTTAAACGGTCGCCGAGCACGTGCAGGCGCAGGAAATTTGTCGAGCCGGTGCGGGTGCGGGTTCCGGCAACGATGCCGAGGATCTCTTTGGGGCGGACAAAACCGCCCTGCTCCAGGACCTCTTCCGCCTGATCGATCATTTGCTCGGCCGTGTGCAGCTTGGGGCAGCGGATGGGATGCACGCCCCAGAGGAGCGCCATACGATGAATGGCCTGATCGATGCTGCAAAGCGCATAGATCGGCGGCCTGGGCCGGTACTTGGAAAGCTGGCGCGCGGTCGTGCCCGTCTCGGTGAAGACGGCAATGGCGGCGACGTCGAGATCTTCGGCGGCGTGGGCGGCCGATTCGCAGATGGTTTCGGCGATGGAGAGGCGGACGCGGCTGGGGCGAGAATCCCAGGAATCGGTTTCGCGCAGGTGGGTCTCGGTCTCGGTCACGATCTTCGCCATCATCTTCACGGCTTCCACGGGATACTTGCCGGCAGCGGTCTCGGCGGAGAGCATGACGGCGTCGGTGCCGTCGTAGATAGCATTGGCGACGTCGGAGGCCTCCGCGCGCGTGGGGCGAGGGTTCTCGATCATCGACTCGAGCATCTGCGTCGCGGTAATGACGGGCTTGCGGTATTCGGCAGCGCGGCGGATGACGTGTTTCTGGATGGCGGGGACTTTCTCGGGCGGCATTTCGACGCCGAGATCGCCGCGGGCGACCATGACGCCGTCCGCGATCTCAAGAATGGCCTCGAGGTTTTCGATCGCCTGGGGTTTTTCCAGCTTGGCAATGATCCAGGTTTCCAGACCGAGCGCTGCGACGCGGAACTTTACGTGGCGAACGTCCTCCGCAGTGCGCACGAACGACACCGCGACAGCGTCGATGCCGTGCTTCATGCCCCATTCGAGGTCTTCTTCGTCTTTGTCGGTGAGGGAGGGCACGCGCACGGCGATGCCGGGCAGGTTAATGCCTTTGTGTTCGCCTAGCATGCCGCCGTTGATGACTTCGCATGTGACATCTTCGCCGGGAATGTCGACAACGCGCAGCTCGATGAGGCCGTCGGAGAGCAATATGCGCGCGCCCGGCTCCAGATTCTCGGCCAGCGTGGGAAACGTGGTGGCAATCAGCGTCGAGGTGCCGAGGATGTCGCGCGGGGTGATGGTGAGGCGCTGGCCTGCCTTGAGCTGCACAGGAATGCGGTTCTTCAGGCGGCCGGTGCGAATTTTGGGGCCCTGCAAATCGCCGAGGATGCAGATGTGCTTGCCCTCTTCGCGGCTGACTTTGCGCACCATCTCGATGAGCTTGAGCTTTTCAGGATGAGTGCCGTGAGAGAAGTTGAGGCGAGCGACGTCGAGACCTGCGCGCAGCAACTCGCGGAAGGTGGATTCGTGAGACGAAGACGGCCCCAGCGTGGCAACGATCTTGGCGCGGCGCGGGTCACCCCCCGCAAGGCCGGTCCCTGACAGCGAAAAGTTCATCCATCCCCCGAAATTATGGAAACGACAGAGTGAGGTGCCACGTTTGATTTTAGCGTGGGACGCCGGGTTTCACCGAGCCTGCACGCGGGCGGGCTTTTCTTCCTGCGCAGAAAATTCTTCGGCCTCCGCCAGCGTAACCTGCGCGGGCACCGTCTCAGCGGCCTGAACCAGGGGGAAGAGCTGCGCATTAAATTCGGCGCCGATGAGCACGGTGAGCGAAACCATGTAGAGCCACACCATGGTGGCAATACCGGCGCCCAGCGAGCCGTACACAAGGGAATAGTCAGCAAAACGCGTGAGGTAGAACCCGTAGACGATGGTGGCGATGAACCAGGAGCCGGTGGCGATGGCCGCACCGGGCATGGTTTCGCTCCAGCGCACGCGCACAAAAGCGATTTTGCCGGTGCCCAGCGGGCGCCGCTGGCGGGGAACGCCGAAATGATAGACGACCGCGAGGGCGACGACGCTGGCGAAGAGGGCGATGGCCCAGCGAATGAGCCGCCACAGAAGAATCACGTAAAAGCGGAGTTCGTGGTCGGAATTGGCGATCATCCAGCCCTCGATACTGTGGCCGAAGGCGAGAAAGATGGTAGCCGCCCCCATCGGGATCATGCTACCCGGCACCAGCAGCAGCGCCACGGCGCGCTCGCGCCAGAATCCCCAGGTGTGCCGCGGCAGGCGATAGGCGCGGCGGAAACCGTCCATCAGCGAGAGCAAAACGCCCATGGCCGCAAAGACGCTGACGAACATCGAACCGGAAACAATCCGGACGGAGCGGGCGTGGTTGTAGATGAAATAAGACTGCACCAGCTGCATGGTGTCAGCGGGAAGCACCTGCTCGAGAGCCCCGCGCAGCACACCGCGCACATCGTCGCTGGAGGGCATGGTGGCGACCAGCGTAGTAACCACCAGCAGCGCCGGGAAAATGCTCAGAATCGCCGAGTACGCCGCAGCTTTGGCGTTGGACAGGGCACTGTGGCCGAAGGCCGACCACAAAGCCCGGCGGAGATGCTGGACGGCGCGGAGCATGAGCGCTCACAGTGTACCCGTCCCGATGAGGAGCCGCGCGCTATCGTTCGGATACTGAGGAACAGCTTAACTTCCGGCGGCCTTCCAGCGCTCGAGAAACTGAGTCACGGAGCCGGGATCCATGCGGCGCATGGCCTCGAACTCGCCGTTCGTCTGGCTATAGATCAAGCGGCCGTGCGCGCTGAGGACAGCGAGAGCCGGTACGCCTTTGTTGAGCGGCACGTCGTACTGGCGCGCGAGGTCGAGGTTCTTGTCCATGTGGCCGATGTCGATGTCGACGAGGACGTAGTGATCGGCCAGCAGCGCGGCATTCGGCTCACGGTGGAAATAGATGTTGAGGACCTGGCAGTCGCCGCACCAGTTGCCGCCGAAGTCAAGGATGACGCGCTTGTGCTCGCGCGCCGCCTGGGCCAGGGCATCGCGCACCTGGGCATGCGCGTCGGCGTTCTCATCGTAGATATTCCGCATCTGGCTGAAGGCGGAGGTGGCGCCCATCTGGATGAGCAGGAGTGCCGGAAGGATCGTGCGGAGCAGAGTGCGCCGGGGAGCGAATGCATTTCGGATCATGGCATGAACGGGAGCTGGGGTCCCGTATGTTCAGGATGCCATAGACGGGGAAAGGTTTCAGATCACGGGCATGGGTTGCGGGGCGGAGAGATTGGATGGGGCCGGAGGAGTCAATAAATCAACGGCAGCAGAAGCCATGAATTGCGTTGCCAGGCGGTGAATTCATCGCCGAAAGTGCCCGCGAGAATGCGCTCTTCCATGCGAATCTTGCGCAGATAGGCGAGCAGGATGAGGACGACGGCCAGCAGAGCGTGGAGTTGGCCGGAGACGAGCATGATGCCGCCGAACAAGGCGCCCGCATGGCTGCCGGTGAGCGTCGAAGAAGAAACGCAGCAGCAAGAAACAGCAGGAATGTCAGTCCGTTGCGATTCGTCTGCCGAGCGGCGGTGGTGGGCATCAGCGGGGCCGGATTCAGACAAGCGGCGCGTGAGCGATTTCTTCCAGCACGCGGAGGGGCGAGACTTCAGGGCGAACCATCGCTTCCGGACGGACCAGGAAGGTTTGCTCCAGCGCGTACTGGCCGGCGAGGACGGCGTGCGGAACCGTGTCGGTATAGACCATCCAGCTGGAACCAGGCGGGAACTGGAACGGATACTTCGGGCAGGCGGCCTGCCAGGCGGGATTCTCCTTGAGGAAGTTGTGGAAGCGCATCATGAAGTCGTCGTAAGGGGAGCGCTTCAGCGAAGGGATCGCTGCGCCGAGGCCGATCGCACGCGCTGCGCCTTTGCCGATCCGCGAGAGCGCCGTATCAGGCTGGGGGGCGATCTGCTGCGGAGCGAATTGCTTCACCGTCGCGGCAAAGGGATCGCTCACCACCCAGTCGCGGGTGCGGGCGGGATGAATGTTATTGAAGAAGCGCAAAATCCGCGCGCCATAGGTGGGGCGGGTGGGAAAGGCATCGGTGTGGAGCAGGTCGTTGCGGCGGCGCAGCGGCAGATCGCGGCCCTGCTCTTCCTGGGGGCGGAAGCTGGCGTAATCGAGCTGCCAGTTCGCGTTGTAGGGCGCGAGGAATTCGGTGAGGAAGGCGGCGACGGACTGCGAGTAGCGCCGCATGATGGCGTGCAGGCGCTCGACGGCTGCGGGACTCGCGGTCTTCGCGTCGAAGCCGCTGAGCTTGTCGAGGTTGGGCTTGTAGGCGATGTTTTTGTGGAGCGAACTGTCAGCCTGCTGCTGGCCGAGGAGGAACGCGGCATCGTCGGCGGCGAGCGGGACCGGCGACTGCGCGAAGTAGAGGATGTCTCCGGATTCGAGCTGGGCGCACCAGGCGCGAGCCTGCTCGGGCGCGTCCGGCCGGCTGGCCACCGGGACAACCGCCATCAGCGGTCTCCGGCAAATTTGCGGCGCAGCCACGTGCCGGTGAAGAAGAACAGCGCGACGACCAGCACGGCAGCGCCGATGGGGAGCGCCACCAGCAGGTAGGAGTCGGCGTAGTTGACGGTGTGGTGGCCGAGGCCGTTCCAGAAGAGCAGGGATACGATGGCCAGGAAACAGCTGCCGAAAAACGCGAGGAAGCCCGAAGCCAGCGAAAGCAGCAGGCAGGAGAAAAGGCCAAAGTCGCCCAGAGGGATGCCCAATAGCCGGGCCGGCTGCGCGCTGGCGGTCATCGAAAAGACCTCCCTTGTGGGGCAAAGTTTGTCCGGCGAAAGCGTTCCTCGGCAGGGCGGGGGAACACGAGATTCGCCGGAATCTGAAGAAAAGTATACTTCGCTGGAAACCAGCCGTGGGGCCATCTCCGGGGGCCTGTGATCCCAGGGGTTGGAACCCTGCCGGCTGGGCGACTTATGAGGACAGGTCGACCTCTCGATGAGTGATTCGGCAATCATGCGCTCCTCGAGATTCGTGACCGATGCAACATCCTGATTGCCGACGACACGCTCGACATCCAGTGAGTCCTCCGTCAAGGGCAGGCGCAGTTGTCCCGGGCGAGGTTGAGGTGCGCTTAGCGGTCAGTGGAGTTCCGAAATGGGAAAGCCTGTCGCCGATTTCGGGGAGAAGCGTTGACAGGGGCTGATGCTGGGCTGCGATGATGCGATCTCAAGGCAGAATTGTGATGGCCATCACAAAACTCGGAAATGTGTCGATGATCACACTACATCGCGGCCTGGTTTGGCGGACTGATGCCGCCGGCTCCGCGTTACAAAAACGATCGGTGGGCGCCGAGCGGAGAGAATCCGCAAGTGGCCCGAAGAGGAGAAACAGCATGAAACGCGCAAAGGCGCAGGGGATTTGTCCGGACAGCCTGCCTGCGACGGAGCTGGCGTTGACGGCGAACTGCGAGGAAGTAATGCAGTCGATGCGGTTCCTGACCGGGGCAATAACTTGTTGCGGGGCCGAGGTACTGACGCGAGGGTTCGATGCCGAGGGACACGCCGCGATGGAAATGGAATTCAGCAGGAGCCTCTGCGTCGAGATTTACTGCATGTTGATTGCGACGGGACTGGAGCTGGATTGCGATTCACACTTGCGGCTGACGGCGCTTTGCCAGTGCACGCGGGAGTTGCCTGCGGAGAAGCGGCAGGAGGCCGTGCGGTGTCTGCTGCGCCTGCGCGATGCGGCGACGGGAGAGCGGCGCGATTCGCGTGAGCCATGCGCGTGGCTGCTGAGAAATGCCTGCCAGCAGACTTATGAGGCGTAGGGAGCCTCTGCGGGATTAGAAGTTTGAGGGGGGGGCGAGAGGCCTGCGTTCCGCACGCGGACTGCGCCGCGATGTGAATGAGCGTAACCGGGGGCGGTCCGCAAAACCCCGGATAACCGGCAACGCGCAAGTTTCGCTGTGGGCTGACGACTCCAGCCCAACGCGCTCATCCAACTTCAATCAAGGGTTCCAGAGGTCGCCGCCAACCGGATTGGCAACGTGAAATGCTGTTCTCGCCGCGCCCCTGTGGGTCAGCCGGGAAGCTGACCCGCTGCCTGGAAAGGCCGTAGAATACAGGCTGATGGCTGAGGCTGCACAAATTCCCTTATTTTCCGCCGCGAAAGTGGCGCAGGAGTCCGCCGTGCGCCAGGCGGACAACGGCATGTGCTACGCGACCTTCGGTGAGGTCCACTTCGATTCCGGAGAGCTGGAGCACATCATCCAGACGGTGCCGTCGGTGATTGCCGTGGCACTGCGCCAGCGCGCCTATTACTTTGTGCCGCTGGCCATCGGCGAAAACGACGAGACAGTCGTGGCGCGGGACTACTCCGTCGACCTGAGCGACCGGGCCATTTGCCATCGCAACGTGCGCTTTGGCGGATCGGAGTGCATCTTCATCTCCACGCGCCTGATGCAGGACCGGTTCGCGCTGGCTTTCGAGTTCCTCATCAACGTGGGCCATCATTTTGTGGACGCGATCGGCGTGCCGCAAAGCTTCTCTGAGATGGTGTGGTCGCAGGCGGAGGCCGATGTGCGCGGCGAAACCAGCCACGACGCGTGGGAGAACCGGCGGCGCGCGCTCGATCGCAGCCGCGGCAAATCCGTCGACGAGAAAGCGAAGACGGCGTACTTTGAGGCGGCCTTTGCCGACGCGCTGGCGATCTACATGCTCTCGCTGACGATTGATTTCGACTACGCCGACCTGCGCGAGCGCGAGTATCCGCTGCTGGCGCCGCCGGCTCTGGCCGAGCGGCTGCGGCACATGGCCGAGCTGTTTCCGCCGAATCCCGGGTACGAATTTGAGATCCGGTACCGGCGGCGGGGATAGCAATCTGTAATACAAATCACACTTTGTATTACAATAGATTCTATGAAGACTGTGCAGGCCCGTCTCGACGAGGACTCCCAGCAGGCGCTCCGTCAACTGACGCGCCAATTGGGCTGGAGCCCCTCACGCGTAGTTCGCGAAGGGTTGCGGCTGATGGTTCAGCACCACGGCGCTCAGCGAACGAAGAAGAGGAAGATCATCGGCATGGGTGAGTTCTCGGGCGGTCCCTCCGATCTGGCCACCAACAAGAAACACATGGAAGATTACGGGCGGTGAAACCGGTCCTGCTCGACGCCAGCGTCATTGTGGCGTTATTCCAGCGCGACGCGGAGAGGCATGGGGACGTAGTCGCCGTAGTTTCCGGCCTCAATCGCCCGCTGGTGACCTGCGAGGCCGTTTTGTCGGAGAGCTGTCACCTGCTGCGCAGATTTCGTGGAGCGCCGGAAGCCGTGATCGCCAACGTTGAAACGGGCATTTTTGAAGTTCCTTTTGCCTTCGCCCGGGCCGCTGCCTCGGTCAGCGCCCTGATGCGCAAATATCGCGATGTACCGGCGAGTTTCGCCGACGCCTGCCTCATTCAAATGGCAGACGAGCTCGACGCTGGTGACATCCTGACTCTCGATCGGGATTTTCTCACCTATCGCTGGCGCAGGAACCGGCCGTTCGAGTTTCTGGTTCCTGTGAAGGGCTGATCGCCGTGTCGATGCGCTCCCGCAAACCGCTTTCTCCACTCGATGAAGATTCCCTCTATCTCTACGCGGTCAAGCTGCTGGGGCAGCAGATGCGCACGGTCGCGGAAGTGAAGCGTCTGCTGCGGCGGCGAGTCGAGCCAGGCGAAGCGGGCGAGGCGCGCATCGACGCGGTGGTGGCGCGGTTGAAGGAGCGCCGGTATCTCGACGACGCGGGCTATGCGCAGGATTACGCGAAGCTGCGCCAGGAAAATGCGAGCCTCGGGCGGCGGCGGGTGCAGCAGGACCTGATGCACAAGGGCGTACCCACCGAGGTGATTGCGAAGACGCTCGACGCGGCCTACGCGGGCGTGAGCGAAGAAGAATTGGCGCGGCGGCATCTGGAGCGCAAGCGGATTCGCAAGCCGGGTAATGAGAAGGAAACGGCGCGCGTGGCGCGGCTGCTGATGCGCGCCGGATTTTCGACCGGCGCGATCGTGCGCATCCTGAAGAAGTGGGATGTGGACGAAAGCGCGCTGACGGCCATCGAGTCCGGGGAGGATCCGGCGCAGCATGGCGGCGAATCGGAGTAGCGCCCCTGCTACGATTTGGCTGACGCCGCACGGTTCCTTCCGACATGGCTGTTTTTGCTCTCCTCAGCGCGCTGGTGACGCTGGCTGCCTTCTTCAGCCTGATCAGCCATCGCGTGCTGCGCCTGCCGACGACGGTGGGCGTGATGCTGCTGTCGCTGGCCACATCGACCGCGTTGTTGCTGGCAGGCCGGAAGGTGCCGTGGCTGCACGCACGCGCCGCCCAGCTGGTGGGGCATATCGATTTCTCCACCGTGGTGCTGCATGGGATGCTGGCGTTCCTGCTGTTTGCGGGAGCGCTGCAGCTGAACTGGCGGGATCTCTCGCGGCAAAAGGCGGCGGTGGCCTCGCTGTCGATCTTCGGAACGCTGCTGTCGACGGTGTTTGTCGCCGCGCTGCTGAAGGTGATTCTGGCGGTGACCGGGCTGCAGCTCGGCCTGGTGCCGTGCCTGCTGTTCGGGGCACTCATTTCGCCCACCGATCCCATTGCCGTGCTGGAAATGCTGCGGCGTGTGGGCGCGCCTTCGACTCTGGAGGCGCAGCTCACAGGTGAATCGCTGTTCAACGACGGCGTGGGCGCGGTGGTCTTTCTCACGCTGTTTTCGTCGTTCAGCCACGGCATGCGGCCCACGCTGGCAGGCTTTACCTGGATGCTGCTGGTGAAGTCCGGCGGCGGCATCGCGCTGGGGCTGGGGCTGGGCTATCTCACCTATCGGCTCATGCGGATCGTGGACGCGTATCGCGTGGAGGAGCTGCTGACGCTGGCGCTGGCGATGGGCGGCTACGCGCTGGCAGACTGGCTGCGCCTGTCGGCTCCGCTGGAGGCGGTCGCGGCGGGGCTGGTGGCGGGCGGACGCGCGCGGGAACTGGCCATGTCGCAGTTGACGCGCGAGCGTGTGGACCGCTTCTGGGAGCTGATCGACGACATGCTCAACGTGATCCTGTTCCTGCTGCTGGGCCTGCAACTGCTGGTGATGCCGTGGAACCGGCATTACGTTTATGCGGGGCTGCTGGCGATTCCCGTGGTGCTGGCGGCGCGATGGGTGAGCGTAACGGGTTCGCTGCTGCTGGTGCGCGCGTTCCACGAACCGGCGCGCGGGGCGATCACGGTGCTCACGTGGGGTGGACTGCGCGGCGGCCTGGCGGTGGCGCTGGCTTTAGCGCTGGCCGGAGAAACGGGGCACGATCGCGTGCTGGCCATCACCTACATCGTTGTCATTTTCTCGATCACGGTGCAGGGGCTGACCATGGATCGGCTGCTGCGGCAGCTGGGGTTTGCCTCCAAAGAGCGCGCGGCGGCGCACGGATAGGGCATTACCGCCGGGCGAGGCGCGGACTGCGGAGGCTGTGCTATTCTTCAGCGTTCTCTATGACGGAGCGGACCACTCCGATACGCGTGCTGGTGGCGAAGCCGGGCCTGGACGGGCACGACCGCGGCGCCAAAGTGATCGCGCGGGCGCTGCGCGATGCCGGCATGGAGGTCATCTACACCGGCCTGCGGCAGACGCCGGAGATGATCGTGAACGCGGCGATCCAGGAAGACGTGGACTGCGTGGGGCTCAGCATTTTGTCGGGGGCGCACAACGCCATCGTGCCGCGGATCACCGCGCTGCTGAAGGAGAAAAACGCCGGCGACATTCTGCTGGTGCTGGGCGGCACGATTCCTGAGCAGGACATTCCCGCTTTGAAAGAGAACGGCGTCTCGGCCATCTTCGGGCCGGGGACTTCGCTGGATGCGGTGGTGCAGTACATCCGCGAGAACGTGAAGGCGAAGGGCGTGGAAGTCTAGGACCCGTCGCCGAAGTTCAAACCAAAAGCCGCAGCGCACCGGCCGAACGCACTGCAACCGGATCGTTCATGGTCCCCGTTCATGATCCGAATGTCGGTTGAACCGCCATGATGATCTCAACTCGGCCGGTCCCCGCTCGGGCGAAGCCGAAGCGCTGCAACACGCCGGCTTCGATCAGGCACCGCATCCTGCAGGGTGAGGGCGGCGCCGGCTCGCGGAATAGAATTTCTGCATCGCGATATATGTATATACATCTATCTGTCATGCGAGGCTTACCCATTGTCGCGCTGGATTGCCTGTGCGCCAGCTTTCGCCGGGCATCACGCGCGCTGACCCGGCACTACGACGAGGCTTTGCGGCCCGTCGGATTGCGGGCTACGCAATTCACCGTTCTTCAGGCGCTTTCCATCGCCAAAGACATCAACCAGGGGCGCCTGGGTCAGATTCTCGCGATGGATTCGACGACCCTGACGCGGACGCTCGAGATCATG
Source organism: Acidobacteriaceae bacterium (assembly GCA_049802575.1). GTDB lineage: Bacteria > Acidobacteriota > Terriglobia > Terriglobales > Acidobacteriaceae > Palsa-343. The sequence continues at coordinate 47,723 of JBARMS010000200.1, forward strand.
AGCGCGCGCGGCTGGATCGTGAAAGTCCCGGGCAAAGATCGTCGCGAGCGCAGGCTGCGCCTGGCGCGGCCCGGTGAAGACCTGTACAGACGCGCTCTGCCGCGGTGGGAGAAAGTGCAGTCCATCCTGCGGCGCCGCCTGGGAACTAAGCAGTGGGATCGGCTGCTGCAATTCACGAACAACGTGACCGCAACGGTCGCCGAATGAGGAGAAGCGATATGGCAGGATATGCGAAGTTGACCAAAGGGCTGATCGCGGCGTGGTTCGTATTCTCACTGGCAGGGTCGGCGCTGCATCTTTACGGGAATGCTCCGGGTCGGCCTCCGTTGCCTCTGGGGCTGGCGGTGGTCGTTCCCGTTTTGGCTTTCCTGGTTTGGTACGCGACGTCGCGGCGATTCCGCGAGTTCACGCTCTCTCGCAGCCCGCGCCTGCTTACCCTGGCACAGACCTGGCGGGTTGGCGGCTTTGTGTTTCTCGCTCTGGCGAGCTACGGCATTCTGCCGTGGCTGTTCGCGCTCCCTGCGGGGCTGGGCGACATGGCGGCAGGCGCGACCGCAGCGTCCATGGCCCTAAACCGCGCCGATCCCCGGCACAGGACTAGCTTCATCGCATGGCAAATCTTTGGTATGGCCGATCTTCTGGTTGCCGTTTCTCTTGGCACGCTCGCGGGGGTGATCCAGCCCCATGGCATTCCCACGACGGCGATGACGGCATTGCCCATGAGCCTGATTCCGACATTCGGGGTGCCGCTTTTCTTCATCTTTCACATCATCTGTATTGCGCTGGCGCGCCGTTGGCCCGCGCAGGAGCCATCGCGCAACCCACGGCCGGTCAGCATTGCTGCGGCGTGAATGCCCGTGGCCTGGGCGGTGGGGCTCAGGCCTGCTTCCTGCGCCCAGCGGCTGGCGTGCCTTCAAAGAGCAGCGGGTATCGCGACCGGAAGCCGGAGTCACTGACGCAGACATCGAAGAATTTTCTCAGCTCTGTCGATTGAGCAAAGGCTCCCGCGTCATCTTGGTGAGGCAGTTCGCTGCCTACAATCATGCCGGAGGAAGACTATGCAGTATTTACTGACACTCTATGCGGATGAATCGGGCTGGGAACGGATGACGCCGGAACAGCAGCAGCAGGGCGTGGCGGCGTACGGAGCCTACACGGAAGCGCTGAAGAAGGCCGGACTGCTGGTGAGTTCGAACCGGTTGCGGCCTTCGGCGACGGCGACCACACTGCGCACGGTGAACGGGAAGACGCAGGTGCTCGACGGGCCGTATGCGGAATCGAAAGAGCAGCTGGGCGGGTATTACCTGATCGACGTGCCGAATCTGGATGCGGCGATGTCGTGGGCTTCGCGGTGCCCGGGCGTGCAGCACGGCGTTGTCGAGGTGCGCGCGATCTGGTCGATGTAGCGGGGTCAGGGAGCGTGGGTTTGCCGGATTGCGACAGTGCAGAGTTCGCAGAGGGAAACAATCCGCGCTCCTGCTTCACTATGCCATGACAAGCCTCTCTCAACACGAGACGAGCTTCGCGGTCGCGGAGGAGGTGGCGCTGCGCAGCCGGGCACGGCTGGTCGCGCTGCTGGCCTCGCGCTTCCGCGACATTGAAGCCGCGGAGGATGCGGTCTCGGAGGCATTCGCGGCGGCGCTGGCGGTTTGGCCGCACGAGGGATGTCCCGCGAATCCGGAGGCGTGGCTGCTGACGGCGGCGCGGCGCAGATTGATCGACCAGTTGCGCCGGCGGCATGAAAGCGCAGCCAGTGACGAACTGGAAGAACTGGCGGGCAGCGTCGCGCTTAGTTCGGAGGACGAGCTTCCGGATCGGCGTGTCGCCCTGCTGTTTGCCTGCGCGCACCCGGCCATCGATGCAGCGGTTCGCGCGCCTCTGATGCTGCAGGTGGTGCTGGGACTGGAGGCTGCGGCGATTGCCTCGGCCTTCATGACGTCACCGGCAGCGATGGCGCAGCGCCTGGTGCGGGCCAAAACGAAAATTCGCGATGCCGGCATTCCCTTCACCATTCCCGAACGCAGAGAACTCCCGGAACGAACCGAAGCCGTGCTGGAGGCAATCTATGCCTGCTTTTCCGAGGGATGGGGGGATCCGGCAGGCAGCGATGCCGGCCGCAGCGAGTTCGCGGGAGAAGCGATTTTTCTCGGGCGCCTGGTGGTGGAGCTGCTTCCCGATGCGCCGGAGGCGCGGGGGCTTCTGGCGCTGACGTTGTTTTCGGAATCGCGGCGGCGCGCGCGGCGCGATCAGGCGGGCCGGTTCGTTCCGCTGACGCGGCAGGATCGATCGCTGTGGGACGAAGCGATGATCGAGGAAGCAGAAACGCTGTTGCGGCGCGCGAGCGAGGCGGGACAGATTGGGCGCTATCAGCTCGAAGCGGCGATCCAGTCAGCACACGTCGCCGGCGCGCGAACAGGAGTGGTGCCGTGGCGGGAAATTGTTCGTCTGTACGACGGACTGGTGCACCTGACCGAATCGCCGGTGGCAGCCATCAATCGGTCTTATGCGGTCGCCGAGGCCGAGGGAGCAGCGGCCGGACTGGCTGCACTGGACCTGGTTGCGGCGGACCGGCGCGTGGAAAACTACCAGCCCTACTGGGCGGTGCGTGCGCATTTGCTGGCTCGCACGGATCTGCATGAGGAGGCTCGGCAGGCGTATCGGCTGGCGATGGGGCTGGAACGCGACCCCGCCGTGCGGGAATACCTGGCGGAGCGGATGCAGGAACTCGACAGCCAGCACTGAACGGGCGCGGCTGCCGATCGCGTCTTGATGTGAATGCAGGGCAGTCCGCCTGTGTGAGCGTCTCAACGCTCTCATGCGGGATTCCGGCGGCGCTGGCCGGCTGCGGTCTTGCTGTCGCGTCCGGCGGCAGCCTTTTCGATTTCCGAATTCATTTCGCCGCCGATCAGGATGGCGCTGTTGGAGACGTACAGCCACAGCAGCAGCATGACCGCGCCGTTGAGGTGACCGTAGCTGATGGAGTAGTTGTTCACGTGATCGAAGTAGATACGGGCGCCAAGCGTGGAACCGATCCACAGCACGAGAGCCGCCAGAGCGCCAGGCGTGCTCCAGCGCCACGCAGGGTCTGGGAGACTGGGCGCGTAGCGATAGAGCAGCGCGAAGGATAACGAGAGCGTGACAGCGACCACCAGCCACTCCAGCGCGTGGAGCGCAATCGCGCCACCGTGCAGCCGCACCTGGAGATACGCGCTGCAAAAGATGAGGAAGACGGCGACCGACCCGGCTGCAGCCAGAGACAAAGTCATGCCGACGATGGTGACCGTCATCCGCCGCCAGTCGCGACGCTCTTTCACTTCGTAGGCGACGTTGAGCCCGGCGATCATGGCCCACGTGCCGTTCAGCGCAGCCCAGATGGCTGCCGCGGCGAGCGAAATGAGGCCCAGGCCGAATCGGCTGCGCTGGTTCAGTTCGCCGGTCATCTCGGTGAGGAGCTGGGACACCTGACCGGGCATCATCTGGCCCGAGAGTTCTCCCAGCGCATGCTTCATTGGTCCGCCAAAATGAGGAACACGCGTGCAGACGGCCATGAACAGCAGCAGCGACGGGAAGATGGCGAGGAAATGGTAGAAGGCCATGCGGCCGCCCTGACCGAAAACGTCGTCACGCCACGATTCGCGCGCGGTGCGGCGGAGAAGTTCCGGCAGCGAGAGGCCGCCCAGCGTCCACAGATTACGCATGCGGCTCGGCATCGCTCAGCCGCGATTGCGCCAGCCGGCAGCCATGCGCTCTTTCAGGATGCAGTGATCCATGACGACTTTGACGCCGGCGGCTTCGGCCCTCGCCGCTGCTTCGGGATCCACGACGCCCTCCTGCAGCCAGAGATATGGAATTCTGAGCCGGATGACGCTGTCGACGATGGCCGGCACGTGCTGGGGCGCGCGAAAGACGTTGACCAGCTCGATTTTTCCGTCGAGGGCGGTAAAGGCTGCGTCGAGATCGGGCCAGGCTTTCTCGCCCAGCGAGGTTTCGATGAGGGGATTGACGGGGACGATGCGGTATCCCTGGCTCTGCATGAAGCGCGACACGCCATAGCTGGCGCGTCCGTCATGGTCGGTGAGCCCGACGACGGCGATGGTCTTCACGCGGTCGAGAATTTCGCGGATGATGGCGGGTTCATTCATGGCGTTAGGGGATAGGGGTTAGGGGTTAGAAACGAATCCAGGGCGAGGCCAGTCGTACTCCGCGCCGTAGTACACCCGATGAGCTCAACGCTGGTAGTTGACGATCTTGCCGAAGGACTGCGCGTCGAGGCTGGCGCCGCCCACCAGCGCCCCGTCGATTTCTTCTTCGTTCATCAGCGCCGTGGCGTTGTCGGGCTTGACGCTGCCGCCGTAGAGGATGCGCAGCGCGCCGGCGACTTCCGCCCCCAGCAGCTTCGCCACCTCGCCGCGGATCACCTTGTGCGCGTCAGAGGCGATCTGCGGGGTCGCGGTTTTGCCGGTTCCGATAGCCCACACCGGCTCGTAGGCGATGACGATGGGCGCAGCCTGCGCGGCGGTGATGCCGACGAGAACGCCGCGCGTCTGCCGCAGCAGGACTTCTTCGGTCTTCCCGGCTTCGCGCTCGGCGAGCACTTCGCCCACACAGACAATGGGCACGAGTTCATGTTTCAGCGCCGTATGTAATTTTTTGTTAATCGTTTCGTCGGTCTCGGCGAAATACTGGCGCCGCTCGGAGTGCCCCAGAATCACGTGGCTCGTTCCGATCGCCTTGAGCATGAGCGGAGAGGTTTCGCCGGTGAATGCGCCTTCGTCTGCGAAATACATGTTCTGGGCGCCGACGGCGACGCCGGAACCGGTGACCGCCGCGATCACCACGGAGAGCGATGTAAACGATGGGCAGAGAACAATTTCATCGCGCTCGTGTTTGGCCACGAGGGGCAGAAAATTCTTTACGAATTCCTGAGCCTGGGCGGGGGTTTTGTACATTTTCCAGTTGGCGGCAATGAGCGGCTTGCGTGACATGATGAGCGGTTTCCTCAGAGCGATTGTAGAAGATGCGTGCGGCGCGACCTGGTGACGGCCGATACATCCGGTCCCCTGCCTCGTGTATCGTGTTTTTTGGTTGAATCCCGGGGGCGATGACACCTGCCAATCCATGGCTGCCGGAAGCAGCCGCTGAGAGCAGCACTGGGCGCGTTCGCAGCCGGAATGAGGACTCCTTCGGCTATCTGGCCGAGCGCGGCATTTTTGTCGTCTGCGACGGCATGGGCGGGGCCGCAGGCGGCGAAATCGCCAGCCAGATGACCGTAAAGTTGGTGCTGGATCGCATGGCCACCGAAGCGGCGGCTGAGGCAGGCTGCGAAACGCTGCGCGCCGCCATCGCCGACGCCAATCGCGCGGTGCATGAGCGGGGCGAGCATGACTCCGGCCTATACGGGATGGGAACGACCCTGGTGGCGCTGGTGTTACGGCCCGGGCCCGGCGGCACGAATTCCGCCTGCGCGGCGCAGAGCGAGCCCGAGGCTGGCGCTCCGGCGTCCCGGCGTTCCGGCTCCGGCCGCTCCAGGAA
>JBARMS010000201.1:0-12294 GCA_049802575.1 Acidobacteriaceae bacterium
GCTGCGCCCCGTGGCCGCGCGCCGCCGTGTGCTGGAACTCCGCCTTGCCGATCTGCCCGAGGCCCTCACCGCCCTGCCCCCTGACGCCTGGCCCTTCGGCCGCGTCATCGCCGTGGAAGAAGACCCCACCGCGGCTCGCAAAGATCTGCCCGCGGTCCGCCGCAATGTCGAAGCCAGCATGCAGTCGCTTAGCGACCTCGGCGTCGTTGTCTACGAGTGGCCCCCGAACATCACTCGCTGACCGCCGCAGATCAGCAACAAAATCATCCGGCAAATCTCGGCGCCGCAGCCGTCCACCGGAGCCGCTTTGCCTCAGTTCGCGAAACGAGGAGCGAACGGTACCGTCGTACTGGAGCGACGAGCGGCAAAAAATAAGGCAAAATGGCCCAGTGGATTATCTCTGGACTCCCTGGCGCTATGCCTACGTCACCGCCGCTGAATCCGCGCAGCGGCCCGGCATCCCGCCCGAGCTCTCCGCGTGGCCCGGCGACACCGGCTGCGTCTTCTGCAACATCGTCGCAGCCGTCGATCACGCCGTCGCCACCGGCATGGATCGCGACGGAGCCGACCGCGCTGCTCTGCTCGTTTTCCGCGCCGAACACAATTACATCTGCCTCAATCGCTTCCCCTACACCTCAGGCCACGTCATGGTCGTCCCCTACGAGCACCAAAGCTCGCTGGCCGCGCTGCCCTCCGAAACGACCGCAGAAATGATGGAACTCTCACGCCGCTGCGAACGCGCGCTCGCCGGGCTCTACCACCCCGACGGCTTCAACTTCGGCCTCAATCTCGGCAAGGCTGCCGGAGCCGGCGTCGCCGGCCACCTCCATCTGCACGCCCTGCCGCGCTGGCTGGGCGACACCAACTTCATCACCGTCACCGGCGAAACCCGCATCCTCCCCGAAGACCTCATCGTCACCTGGGAGCGGCTCCGCGCCGCATTTGCGGCCGATGCGTCCAATGTTGCAAACGGAAAGCCAGCAAGCCCATGACAGAAAGCTCGGCTCATCACTCCGATCCCGACGTTCTTCACCGCCTCGAGGGCGAGTGGACCTTTGTCCGCGAAGTTCCGGGCAAAGCCACCATGACCGGTCGCGCCCACATCGTTTCCACCGGCGCAGGCCGCGCCCGCTACCACGAAACCGCCCGCGTCCGGCTCAGCGACGGCAGCACCCTCACCGGCAGCCAGAGCTACGTCTACCGCCGCCTGCCTCCGCCCGCCAAGGGCTTCGATGTCCTCTTCGCCGAAACGGGAAAGCTTTTTGAGCGGCTCAACTTTCGCCCCATGCCCGACGGCAGCCTGCGCGCCGAAGCCGACCACGACTGCTCGCCCGATCGCTACGTGTCGCAGTTCACGCTCGACGCGGCCGACCGGCTCGCCGTCGAGCACACCGTCACCGGCCCCAACAAAAACTACGTGGTCCGCACCAGCTATCGCCGCGTCGAACGATCTGCGAATCGTCGAGAAAGCGGCGCCTCGACGGAGTAGCAGGCGCCTGCCCGGTCAGGCAACCATGAAGCTCTTTCCGCGCCACATCGTTCTTCCCGCAACGTCCGCAGCGCTCCTCGCCGCGGCTGTCTCGCTGGCAGCGCAATCGAATCATGACATCGCCGAGCAGCGCCACTTCAGCGCCGAAGATGCGACGGTCGACAAACCTGTCCCGATTCCGTCGGCGGTCCTGGCGATTCTCTCTCAGGACGAACTTGTTCGAGGTTCTCTCGATGACGAAGGAAAGCCACGAAGCGCGCCGCCCTCCGCAGACTCGTTTCTCGCCTCTGAGGTGCACCTCGGAGAATCGGCCGAGCAAGATCTCGTCGTCATCGCGGCCCCACCCCTGGCGGGCAGTAATATCACGACATTTTGGCTCTTTCGAATGAGAGAAGGCCGACCACAGCCTGTGCTCAGAACGGGCGGTCACGACCTCATCATCGAGAAATCGCGGTCGCACGGCCTCGCGATCGTCAAAACAGAGGCAATGACCTGCTGCGTGCTAACGGAGTTGACTTTCCACTTTGACGGCACACGCTACGATCTGGCGCGGCGAAAAACCAGCCCAATTCGCTGACGGAGCCAACCCGTTGCCCGCGTCCCCGGAACAACTCCTTCGCCCCACTCGCGCCATCCGGCGACGGACCGTACGCCTGGCCGCTCCCCCTCGGCCTTTCCGCATCCAATCTGTCCAGGGGCTGCTTGCAGGCCCGCACAGATTCCGCTGCGAAAAGAGGTTCTCTCATGTCTCGTTCGTCTGCTGCCGGCTCTCGTCCCGATACTCGCCATTCCGGCGGCCGAACCTCAGCCTCACCGCAGGAGCGCCCCGCGCCCGCCGCTTCGGAGCAAGAGGACAAAGCCTCCGCTCACACCGGCGCCTCGGTTCATCCCGCCGAGCCGGCCGACGAACCGGAAGACGCCCAGATCACCGGCACCAGCCGCTCTCTCCAGCGCCGCGTCCTCGGTTTGAACGTGAACGATCACCACGCCGGAGAGGAACATCCTGACACCCCCGCCGGCCAGCACGCCACCGGCTCCTTCACCGAGAAAGAAAGCAGGCGCAAGTAGCGCCGAATAACCGCTGCGAAAGCCGAATTTCACTCCGGCCCCGCGCCGTTCTCCTCCGCCACCGCCGCCAGCGCCAACGCTTCTTCCTCATCCATCGCCTGTTCCACCAGAGCCAGCGGGAGGGCCTTTACCGGTTTGATGCCGAGGCCTTTCAGCAGCTCGGCCTGCCGGATCGCATTGCCCTTCCCTGTCGCCAGCTTCTTCTGCGCTTCGTCGTAGCTGGCCCGCGCCGCCTCCAGACTCTTGCCCACATCGAGCAAATCCTTCGCAAACGCCGCCAGCTTGTCGTACAACTCGCCGCCGCGCTTCACAATGTCCTGCACATTGCGCGTCTGCTGCTCCTGGCGCCACAACTGCGCGACAGTCCGCAGCACGAACAGCAGCGTCGTCCGGCTCACCAGCAGGACATTCCGGTCCCAGGCCTCTTGCCACAGCTTGCCTTCATGCGCCAGCGCCAGCATGAACGCCGGCTCGATGGGCACAAACATCACCACAAAGTCCGGCGACTGAATTCCGTACAGCGACTGATAATTCCGGTTCGCTAATTCCCGAATGTGCGCCCGCACCGACGCGATGTGCTGCTTCAGCGCTCCCTCGCGCGCCGCTTCCTCGTCCGACGCGCAGTACGCGTCGTAGTCCCCGAGCGAAACTTTCGCGTCGATCACCAGATGTCGCCCGCCCGGCAACTCCAGAATCACGTCCGGCCGAGCCCGCGTCCGGTCGTCGCGCGTAAAGCTCGTCTGCACGTGATACTCCTGCCCTTCGCGCAGCCCTGCCGACTCCAGCAGCTTTTCCAGCACCAGCTCGCCCCAGTCGCCCTGCGTTTTCGACGACCCCTTTAGCGCCGTCACCAGATTCGCCGCATCCGCCGACAGCCGCTCGTTCAGCGTCCGCAAGTTATCGATCTGCGTCCGCAGCTCCGTCCGCCCGGTGATGCCGTCTTTCTCCAGACTCTCGACCTTCTGCTGAAATTCCCCGAACTTCTCCCGCAGCGGCGTCAGCAGATTTGTCAGGTTTTCCTTGTTCTGCTCGGTGAACGCCTTCGACTTCTGCTCCAGTATCTCGTTCGCCAGCGCCTTGAACTGATTGCTCAGCTCCTCGCGTGCTTGTGTCAGCACCGCGATCCTTTCGGCCGCTCCGTTGCGCTCCCCATCAAGAGCCGTCCGCATCTCCGCGCATTCCACCCGCGCCGCGTGGCCTTCGCGCCGCAGTTGCTCCGCTTCCGCGCGCGCTTTCTCCAGTTCAGCCCGCAACTCTGCGATTTGCCCCGCCAGCCCCTCGGCCCTTGCGTTCGCGCCGGCCATCTCCGCGCGCTGCAGTGCATCCCGCTCGCGCGCCGCATCCAGCAGCCGATTTTTCTCCGCAATCTCCGCCGCGGCCGCCTGCAACCGCGTCTGCAATTCGCCGCTGGCCGCGCCACCGCGGCTTCCGGCCACGATCCATGCCAGAACCCCGCCCACCAGGAGCCCAGCCAGCAACAGCAGTCCGCCCATCAGAAGCATGGCCTGAGTCTACCGCCGATTTTCGCCTTTTGGACGCCCACGTTTTCCAGAGGCATCTTCGCTGAGCACCAAACTCTTGAACCCAAACAGATTGGGATCGAAGAGCTCGCCTCTCGGCGCACCGAAGACTTTCTGTGCCGGCGCTCTGAGGTCTGATCTCTGTGCTCTGTGCTCTGTGCTCTGTGCTCTGAGCTCTGTGCTCTGTGCTCTGACTCTGTTACACCTCACAACCGCTCGTAGAGCCGCCCCTGCCGCAACTCCGGCGCAATCTCCGCCGACTTGATCGCCGCCGTCACCCGCTGGTGCCAGAGCTTGTCGCGCCACATGCCCACAAACTGCGGCTCGCAGAAGTTGCTGCTCGCCATCGCCAGCCATCGCCCGGTCGCCGCCGCATGCTCCGCGCCCAGCACGCACAGCTCCTGCACCCAATCCCACTCGAGCAGCGGCCAGTCTTTGTAATCCACCACGCCCCAGCACTCCGTTGTGATCAGCGGCATTTTGATCTGCCGCGATACGCCGGCAAACGCGTCGATCGCCTGCGTCAGCCCGTCCTGCCAGTACTGCGGCCGCGCCCGGTACGTCTCTGCCGCCTTCAGGCTCAGGTTCGTGTATCCCTTGTTGTCGAACCGCTCGTAGTTGTACCCCGTCAGCTTGTAGAACTCGCCCCCGCGCGACTGCGCCATCCAGAGGTGCGGGTCGAGCAAATCAAAATAGCTCAGATCGTGCTGCCCAAACGCCGCCGTATCGCCCGCCGCTACCGAGAAAAGCAGCGGCATCTGCGGATACCGCTCCCGCACCAGCGCAACCGCCTTCTGCATCCACGCGAGCGACGCGGGCTGGTCCCAGTCCCCATAGCTCAGCGGCTTCATGAACGGAGCCCAATCCTCACCCGGCCACTCGTTGCACAAATCCGTGTACAGAATGGTGTCGAGCAGCCCCGCCTTCTCGATCAGTCCCAGCGTCCGGATCCAGTGCGCCGCCATGATCTCCGGACTGGTAATCGTCATCCGCGTGTCGGCCTCGTCCTTGCGGAACCACGTCGAGAGCCCCGCCATCACGCCGCGCTGCCTGCATTTCGTCAGGAACTCGAAGAGCGCCGGCAGCAACACCACGCGGTTCACGTCCGGCGAGCCCCAGTCCTGCGTGCTCCACTCCGGCCACAGCGTCCACGTCTTATAGATGTCGGTCTTCTGCGGATCGGCGCCGGTCAGATGCGGAAACGGATCGATGCGCACCGCGTTGTAGCCACGCTCGCACAGCTCATCGAGCGCTCGATCCCAGTCCTCGAACCCCGCCCCCGCCCAGCGCCGCTCGATCCACGAAAACTCCCACATCGTGATCGCCCGCGGATGCTTCGCCCCGCCTGCTCGCGCAGCGCTCCGATGCCTCTGCTCCGGTTCTGCGCTTGAAGTTGTCGGTCCTGGCCGCGCCTCGCCCGCAGGCAGCGCCCCCGCAACCGCCGCCGACGCCGCCCCGCCCAAAAATTCCCTGCGATTCATTACTTTCTCCCGCCGCAAAGCCGCGGCATCCGGCACTTCCCACTACAGGTTCGGAAGCATCTCTCCGACCTCTTGCTCCGAATAGTGAGCCAATAATCTTCCCCAGACGCGCAGACCACGGGAGATCGCGATCACTCCGAGAATTGCTCCAATTGTGTCCGGATCGCTGGTTCGAAATACGTCCCGCGCTCCTGCCGCTGCGAGGCCTTGAATTGCTTCGAGGTAGTCCGCCTCCAGCCACGCAGGGAGCTTTGGATTGCCGGCCTCTGTCCGCCGCAGCTCAATCGTCGCGACTATCGCGTACGTCTGCCAGTGAACGACACCTCGCTCCTTATATATCTTCACCAGTTCCGGTACGGCAGCATACGACGCCTCGCCCACGTCTCCCTGATGGTGAAGCTCATCCCATAGTTCGCTCCACGCAGCATCTTCGTTGTGTCCACTGCGGAGTTGCGCAAGCGCTGGACGGGGATCGTATTGGATCCGGTAACCGCCCGTCAGATGCTCCCATTGATGATCATCCATCCCGCCCTCCGCAACATTTTCCAATGGACGCGACGCGGCCACGCTCAGAAATGCACAGCGACTCATGTCGGCTCCCTCGACGATTGTCAGCCCACCGACGTCGCTGCCACTGATTCTCTCCTGATCCTCCATACCCATCGAACGAGCAGCAGGAAGCACACGATCGGCACAATCACGAGTGCGGCCGCGGCCGCGAAGTCAAACCAAGTCCATCTGTATTGGTCAAAAACTGTATCAAAAGGGCGCAATTGAAGCCGTACCCCTTCGCGCGCCGCGCGGGTTCGCAGGTCCGCCAGACTCTGATATTCGGTGCATGTCCCGTTCCTCGTATCCAATTCAAAATAGCGATCGACAACATTTGAATCGGAATCGATCCTCCCGAAATACCCGCTGTCGCGAGCTCCGAAAATCAAATCTCCCGCGATCTGGAGCTGTCGCACTCCAAACTCAGAATCCGCTGTGCCGACCGCGCCGCTCCTGAGAGGCTGGGTGTTTGGGTTATACACGGTGCCTTCATCCGTCACATCGATCATCAGGAGGGCATAGCCGTTCGGCAGGGGTGACTCCCAGGAATCGCCCAAACCGGGGTCGCGGTGAAAGCATTGGTAATTGATCAGGGCATACGAAATGAACCAAAGCCCGGCGTATGCAACACACGCAAACGGAAACAGTCTTCCGACAGAGACTGCCATTTCCCGCCTGGGGTTGGACCGAGAAACCAGTCGACCAATCACGGAGCCGAGCACGACCGCACCGACTAAGGCGGCGATCCCGAAGACGATCGCGTAGAGGATTAAGACAAAACCAATTCCCACAGCCGAATCAGTCTAAATTCATTACGGGCGCGCATCACCCGTTTCTTTACACCCCACCCAACCTCTGCCAAACTACTCTGTGACTACCCCAGCCGCGACCCAGTCCGCCACAAAATCCATCGTCATCCTCGACTTCGGCTCGCAGTACACCCAACTCATCGCTCGCCGCATCCGCGAGCAGAACGTCTTCTCCTCCGTCCTGCCCTGCACCGCGTCCATCGACGAAATCCGCGATCAGAATCCTATCGGCATCGTCCTCTCCGGAGGCCCCTGCTCCGTCTACGACGCCGACGCGCCGCCGGCCGATCCCGCGATTCTGAACCTCGGCCTGCCCGTCCTCGGCATCTGCTACGGCCTCCAGTTCATTACGCATCACCTCGGCGGACGCGTGCGTTCCGCCGCCAAGCGCGAATACGGCCACGCTGAAGTCGACCTCATCGACTCCGCCAATCCGCTCTTCGAGAAGCTCCCCGCCTCGCTTCACGTCTGGATGTCCCACGGCGACGAAGCGCTCGACCTGCCGCCCGGCTTCCACCTCACCGCGAAGACGGCCAACGCCGTCGCCGGCATCGCCAATCCGGAGAAGCGCATCTGGGCCGTCCAGTTTCACCCCGAAGTTCACCACACCAAACAGGGCACCGCGCTCCTGCGCAATTTCCTCTTCAGGATTTGCCGCGCCGAGCCCGACTGGACCCCCGAGCACTTCATCCAGTCCACCGTCGCCCAAATCCGCGCCAAAGTCGGCGACGGCCACGCCATTTGCGCGCTCTCCGGCGGCGTCGATTCCTCGGTCGCCGCCGTCCTCGTGCACCGCGCCATCGGCGACCGCCTCACATGCGTCTTCGTGAACAACGGCGTCCTGCGCAAAGACGAGTTCGCCAAGGTGCAGCAAAATATGCGCGACAAGCTCGGCCTCAAACTCGTCGCCGCTGACGCGCACAAGCGTTTCCTGGACAGACTCGCCGGCATCTCCGACCCCGAAACCAAGCGCAAGATCATCGGCAATGAATTCATCGCCGTCTTCGATGACGAAGCGCACCGCATCGCGCAGCAAACCGGAGGCGTCGACTGGCTCGTCCAGGGCACGCTCTACCCCGATGTCATCGAGTCCTCATCGGTCAAAGGCCCGTCGCAGACCATCAAGTCGCACCACAACGTCGGCGGACTGCCCGAGACCATGAAGCTCAAGCTCATCGAGCCGCTCCGCGATCTCTTCAAAGACGAAGTCCGCCGCATCGGGCGCGACCTCCAGATGCCCGACGACATCCTCCAGCGCCAGCCGTTTCCCGGCCCCGGCCTCGCCGTCCGCATCCTCGGCGAAGTCACCGCCGAGCGCGTTGCCCTGCTCCAGGAGGCCGACGACATCGTCGTCACCGAGATCAAACGCGCCGGCCTCTACCAGCAAATTTGGCAATCCTTCGCCGTGCTCCTCCCCGTCAAAAGCGTCGGCGTCATGGGCGATCAGCGCACCTACGCCTACACCTGCGCCATCCGCGCCGTGCACTCCGAAGACGGCATGACCGCCGACTGGGTACCGCTTCCGTACGACGTGCTCAAAACCATCTCCTCCCGCATCGTGAACGAAGTCCGCGGCATCAACCGCGTCGTCTACGACATCACCTCAAAGCCCCCCGGCACCATCGAGTGGGAGTAGGATTACTCGTCAAAGGAGCTTTTCGGATGGATGCGGGAAGGAGCATTCTCTCTGGGGATAAGCTGACCGCTGCGCTCTTCGACGCCTATCCGTCGCTCAGGGAATGGCGGGGCTACCGCATCGGATTGACCGCGGCGCTCCTTGAGGTCGCCAGTTGCGTTGCTCTCTTTCTCGATCTCGATGCGGGCATCGCAATTCCCGCCTCCCAGCAGGTTTTAATGCGCATACGGGAGTCTCTGCTCATTGCCCTCCTGGCCTGCATCCCCATCGCTTTGATCGGGATTTTTCTGGACAAAAGGAACATCCCGAGCGCCATCGTTCTTGGGTCGATCCTTCCAGCTTTTACACTCCTTACGATGTGCTCAGGTTATTGGTAGACCCGCGCCTCCGGCGGGACTCGGCCGTCACAGGGGCACGCGCCTTCGGCGCAAAAACCTCAGGCTCGCCGCGTAATCTTGCCAGAGTAAACAAATTTGTGTACTCTAAACTGCGAGATGAAGAGTGCGGAGTTCAGAAGATGGCTCGCCAAACAGGGAGTGATATTCGGTACCCAGTCGGGATCGCATTTGAAACTCTTCTATCAGGGGCGTCAGTCCGTTCTTCCCATTCACAGCAAAGATCTCGGTAAAGGCCTGGTCGAGGCGATCAAAAAACAGCTCGGCCTGAAGGTGGAGGACTAAGTATGCGCGGTTATCCGGTCAATCTCCGTAAAGACGGGAGGTTCGTCCTCGTTACCTTCCCTGATATCCCCGAAGCCATCACGCAGGGCAACAGCCGCGCCCACGCACTGGAAATGGCAAAGGAAGCACTCGAAACGGCAATGGAGTTCTATTTCGACGACCAGCGTCCCGTACCACCTCCATCGCGGCCGCGGCGCGGGCAGGCTGTCGTCAATCTGGCGCCGAGTGTCGCCGCCAAAGTTCTCCTCCTCAACGAAATGCTTCGCCAGAAGATCCGCCCCTCCGAGCTGGCGCGCCGCATCGGCACGACCAAACAAGAAGTGAATCGCCTCACGAATCTGCGGCACCCTACGAAAATCGACCGCATCGATGCCGCCCTCCAGGCGCTCGGCAAGCGCCTCTACCTCGATGCCGCCTAACGCAGCTGGGCTGCGCGGACCAGGAAGCCGGACATAACCAGTGTGCCCGTCGTGAAGGGCTCCGTTCTCGAACCGTTGATGCACATCCGTCCGTGCGTCGCCCAATCAGTGAACACACGCCCCCTGATATTCTTTCTGTTTGCCATTTCATGCTCTGCAAGAGGCTCTTTCTCATGAAGCTGCGTCATTCCGTGCTGATTGCCGTCCTCGCTGCGCCCGCCCTCGCACAAACTCCGGCCGCACCCGCTCCCGCCACCGCCTCGCCCGTCGGCACAGCCGCCCTCTACGCGCGTGACCCGCATCAGCCCATCGATCAGGACTACACCGCGAAGATCCAGCAGGACACGACCGAGCCGTACTTCAACTCGCCGCTCACCAACTATCTCCCCGCCTCCAGCACCGTACCCACGCCAGCCAAAGTCCTCGGCGACATCGCCGGTGCGCCCAACATGCTCCCCTACGCCGAAGACGTCTACCAATACTTCCGTGATCTCGCCGCCGCCACGCCCCGCGTCAAGGTCTTCACCATCGGCCATAGTGAAGAAGGCCGCGAGATGATCGCCGTCGCCATCGCCGACGAATCCCTCCTCGCCCAGCAGCAAGCCAACGACGCCCGCCTCGCCCAGCTTGCCGATCCCCGCACCATCCACATGGACGACAAGGCAGCCGCCGGCCTCGCCGAGCAGTCGTTCCCCGTCTACTACATCACAGGCACCATCCACTCCACCGAAACCGGCGCGCCCACCGCGCTCATGGAGCTCGCCTACCGCGTCGCCGTCGACGATTCGCCTTACATCCGGTACATTCGCTCGCACATGATCGTGCTCATCACGCCGGTCGTCGAAGTCGACGGCCGCGACCGCGTGGTCGACCTTTACAAATGGCACCGCGCCCACCTCGGCGAAAATTATCCGCCACTCATGTACTGGGGCCATTACGTCGCGCACGACAACAACCGCGACGCCATGGGCATGACCCTCAACCTCACGCGCAACGTGCTCGACACCTATCTCGGCTGGCACGCGCAGGTCATCCACGACCTCCACGAATCCGTCCCCTTCCTTTACGACAACACCGTCGGCGACGGCCCCTACAATGCGTGGATCGATCCCATTCTCTCCGGTGAATGGGCGGAGATCGGCTGGAACAATGTCTCGCAGATGACCGAACTCGGCATGCCCGGCGTCTTCACCCACGGCGACTTCGACACCTGGAGCCCCGGCTACCTCATGTTCCTCGCCGCCATGCACAACGGCATCAGCCGCCTCTACGAGACCTTCGGTAACGACGGCGCCGACACCGTCAAGCGCATCCTCCAGCCGGACGAATACGAGCGCACCTGGTACAAGCAGAATCCGCCGCTGCCCGTCGTCACCTGGTCGCAGCGCGACAACAACAACTACGAAGAAACGGCGCTGCTCACCACCCTCTCCTACTTCGCGCAGAACAGCCACCACTTCCTCGAGGACTACTACCTCAAGGCAAAGCGCTCCGTCGAGAAACCTACCAGCGCCGGACCCGCGGCGTACGTCATCGCTCCCGACGGCCAGTCCCCCAGCCGCCGCGCCGCTCTGCTCCGCGTCCTCGCGCTCCAGCACGTCGAGATCAGCCGCCTCACCGAACCCGTGACGGTCACCCTCCCCGCCGCAAAGAAGACCGAGTCAGATTCCAGCGACAAGCCCAGCGTCGATGCCGGCCCAAAATCCAGCGACAAGCCGAAAACCCAAACCTTCCCCGCGGGCAGCTACGTCATCCGCATGGATCAGCCCTACTCCCGCATCGCCGACGCGCTGCTCGACCGCCAGTACTGGGCGCCCGACGACCCGCAAAAGCATCCCTACGACGACACCGGCTGGTCCTTTCCCGACCTCTTCGCGGTTCCCACCGTGCGCGTCACGGACGCCTCCATCCTGAAGGCCAAAATGGAGCCGGTCTCCGATCCCGGCGCGCCCTCCGCGGCCGCACCCGGCTCTGGCGACGTCGTCGCCATCAACAACGCCGGAGACATCACAGCCCTCGGCCTGCGTTACGCCCTCAAAGACGCAACCGTCTCCATCGCCGACGCGCCCTTCGACTCCGCCGGCAAGCATTTCGCCGCCGGATCGCTCCTGATCCAAAGCCCCGCACCCACCATGCTCGATGCCGTCAAAACCGCGGGCCTCGAGGCGATCCATCTCAGCGCCGCGCCCAAAATCGCCACGCACACTGCGCCCCTCCCGCGCATCGCCGTCATCCACACCTGGATCGACACGCAGACCGAGGGCTGGTGGCGCCTCGCTCTCGATCAGCTCCACATCCCCTACGACTACATCTCCACGCAGACCGCGGCGCACGAGCCCGATCTGCGCTCGAAATACGACGTCATCCTCTTCGGCCCCATCGGAGGCACCCACGCCAGCGATCTCATCGACGGCATGCCGATGTACGGCAACGCTCTGCCGTGGCAGAAAACCGTCCTCACGCCTAACATGGGCCGCATCGACTCCACGCCCGACATTCGCCCTGGCCTCGGCCTCGACGGCCTCGCCCACCTGAAGGACTTCGTCTCCCGCGGCGGTCTCCTCGTCACCGCCGAAGACACCGCCGAATTTGCCATCGAATCGGGCCTCGCACCCGGCGTCTTCGTCAACAGCGCTTCGGGCC
>JBARMS010000202.1:0-12101 GCA_049802575.1 Acidobacteriaceae bacterium
GGCCGGAAGCGATGGCCATGCCGATGCCGGCGCCGATGGGCGCCAGGCTGGAGCCGCCTCCGCTGCCGGAGGTCGTCTGGGCAAACGCCGGCGTCGCGATGAACAGCGCGGCCAGCGACAGGAACAGGTACTGTAACTTACGCATTGGGTTTCTCCTGCTTCCGTAGGATTGCCGCCAGTGGGTGGTTGAGGCTCACCGTGCTGGCCCCCTCACGCTGAACGGCGATCCCGGCCGGAATGGAAGCGGTGTTCCGGCGGGATATTTCGTTAATGACTCTCTGCATGCGCGGTCGCTTCACCCAGATAAATGGTGGCGAGCAGCATGAAGATATACGCCTGAATCAATGCGACAAACGCGTGCAGGCCAAGACCGACGATGGGCAGAGCCAGCGGAATCATGGAAAAGAAAATGACGGTGATCAGGTCGCTGGCCAGCATGTTGGCAAAAAGACGAACGGTGAGCGAGAGGATGCGCGCGAGATGGGAAATGATCTCGATGGGGAACATGAGGGGCGCAATCCACCACACCGGTCCCATGAAGTGCTTAACGTAACCGATGGGCCCGTGGGTCCGCAGGCCCTTCACGTTGTAGTAAACGAAGGTGAACAGTGCGAGGCCCAGGGGGACGACGGGATTCGAGGTGGGCGTCTCGATGCCGGGCAGCAGGCCGAAGCAGTTGCAGAGCAGAATGAAGGCGAGGATGCAGGTGAGCACGGGCAGAAACGGCTCGTATCCGTGACCCATGACCTGCTCCGCCTGTCCGCTGACGAATTCATGCAGGACCTCGGCGAGGTGCTGGGCGCTGCCCGGCTTTTCGACGCTGAGGTTCACGCGCACGAGGATAAAGAAGAGGACGAGCAGCGCGAAGATCACTATCTCGAGGACGAGAGTGGCGCCGATGGGACGCGACGTGCTCGCGGGATGGATGTGCAGCGCGCGAAACAGCGCATCGACCGGGCCAGCGAGCCAGTGATTCAGCAGGCGAGTGAGAAATTCAATCCAGGGACGCATATTCCGTGAGTGACGGTTCAGATCGCCCCGGGCGAATCCCGCTCAGGACGTTTGGAGGAGATCAATGGCGCAACTGGCGGACAGCTTCCCAGGCAAGCGTCACAACCGCTAGTGCTATGCCCGCTGCCAGCGCGTAAACAGTACCGTGCAAACACTTTAGACTAACATAGAGAATCGCGCCCACACCCGCCAAGCGAAGAAAAAACATGACCAAAGTGCGGCCTGCGGGACGGGGCGGCAGCTGGTTGTCGAGCTTGGCAAAGACCGTGAGGGTGAGGCTGCGCCATTCCCGGATGCCGGTGAAGGAGATGGCCGCGCCGGCGAGCTCGAGCAGGCCGGATTGCCAGCCTGCGGCAAAGGTGAAGACGACAAAGAGGATGACGGCCAGAATGACGACGTTGCGCAGAGCGCGATGCAGCATCTCCTGCAGGTCGCTGTCGGTGATGCCGGTGAGGGAACCCGTCTCAGGCGTCACCGGCCGTCTCCGGAGTTTTGCTGGATGAGGCGGAAGACCTCGATGAAGCCGGCGACGCAGCCGAGGATGAGGCCAGGGAGATAGATCCAGTGCTGGTGCAGCCATTTGTCGAGGCCGGCGCCGATGGCCCATCCCACCACGACGGAAACGGGCAGGATGATGGCGATCTGGAACAGCCGCTCGGCCTGCACAAGGCCGCCCATGGCGCCGGAGGATTTGGGCGCGGGGGGCTTCGGGTGGTTCGGATCGGGGCTGGAGGTTTCGTCCGGCATGAATGGGCCTGGTTCCCGGTTTGTTATACACCAGCGGCGCGAGGGTTCGGCGCGAGAAGAGCGGCAGGGCGGGGCAGCGTCGTTATACTCGAACGAGAACTTTAGGACTGAGGCAAAGCCGTGTTCGAGAGCGAGTTTGAGCGCAACCTCTATGCGCTCCGCCAGGAAAAACTAAAACAAATCGCGAGTGCGGGGCAGCAGCCGTATCCGAATACGTTTGCGCCACCGGCCGATCATCCCCTGAAGACGATTCCGGAGATTCGCGCCGGGTACGACGCCAGGACCGGCGAAGAGCTCGAGGCGGCGCGCGTGCGCGTGGCCGTCGCAGGCCGCCTCATGGCCATCCGCCAGCAGGGGAAGGCCGGCTTTGCCACGCTGCAGCAGCAGGGCGCTCGGCTGCAGATCTACGTCCGCAAGGACGCCGTGGGCGACCAGGCCTTCGACCTCTACAGGCTGCTCGATTTGGGCGACCACATCGGCGTGACGGGGTATTTGTTCCGAACGCGCACCAACGAGCTCACGATCCACGTGGAGACCATCACGTTTCTCGCCAAGGCGCTGCTCGCGCTGCCCGAGAAGTACCACGGGCTCGCCGACGTAGAGCTGCGGTACCGGCAGCGGTATGTCGATCTGTTCATGAATGGGGTGCTGAATGAGGCCGCGCCGGAAGCGAGCGAGACGGCAGTGGAATCCCACATCTCCGAAAACCGCGGAGATGTGGGGCACCCAGCGGAAAGCGGTGCACCCGAGATTCGGGTCCGCGACGTTTTTGTGAAGCGGGCGGCGGTGCTGCGGGCGATGCGGAAGTTCTTCGACGAGCGGGCATACATCGAGGTGGAAACCCCGATGATGCAGCCGGTCGCGGGCGGGGCGATGGCGCGGCCGTTCGTGACCCATCACAACACGCTCGATATGGATCTGTTTCTGCGCATCGCGCCGGAGCTGTATCTGAAGCGGCTGGTGGTGGGCGGATTCGACCGCGTGTACGAGATCAATCGCAACTTCCGCAACGAGGGGATCTCGACGCAGCACAATCCCGAGTTCACGATGCTGGAGTTCTATCAGGCGTACGCGAACTACAAAGACCTGATCGAGCTGACGAAGGAGCTGATCGCGTTTGTGGCGATGGAGGTGAACGGGACGACGATCACCCACTTCAACGGGGTCGAGATCGATTTGGCGAAGTGGGAAACGCTGACCATGCGGGAGGCGATCATTAAGTGGTGGCCGGAAGACGTCAGCATCAAGCCGGCGATGAGCGATTTCAGTGATCCAAAAAAGCTCGGAGAATGGGTGGGGCATCTGCGCCTGACGGGGAAACACCTGGAGCACAAAGTCACCGATCCTCCAGGAAAGACGATTGCCGATATCTTTGAAGCCGTGGCTGAGGAGCATCTCATCCAGCCCACCATCATCTATGAGTTTCCGCTCGCGGTTTCGCCGCTGTCGAAGCAGAAGCCCGACGAGCCCGACTGGGTGGAGCGCTTCGAGTTCTACATCGGCGGGTTCGAGCTGGGGAATGCGTTCAGCGAGCTGAACGATCCGGAGGAGCAATACAGGCGATTCAAAGAACAGCTCGAGCAGCACGCGCGCGGCGACGAGGAAGCCCACCAGATGGACGTGGACTATGTGCGGGCGCTGGCGTACGGGCTGCCTCCGACGGCCGGCGAGGGCATCGGCATCGATCGGCTGACGATGATCCTGACCGGCGCGCGTTCGATCCGGGATGTGATTCTGTTTCCGCTGCTGCGGCCACATGCGCAGGACAAATCGGAGCCGCGGAGCGAAGGCGCGTAGCTTAAGTTCTCAACAGAATTCCGCGAACCTCGGTCAGCGGCGATCTTCACTCCATACCGGAGGGACGGGCGAGAAAGACGGCGTCCTCGGCAACGGTGAGACCGTTGCGAAAGACGTATACGCTGGAATCGCGGTGTTGCGCGAGCCATTGGTCGGCAGACCGCAGCTCCCGATCCTGCTGTTCGGGAGTGAGCGCCTTGCGGCAATTCGCGATATCCTGGCGCGCCTTCTGCTCGGCTGCAGCGCCTCCCTGTTTCGCCTCGATGAGGAACCAGCGGAAGGCCGTGGCCGGGTCCTGCGGCATCCCTCGACCATCGCGTGCCAGCATACCCAGGATCGCTGAGGCTTCCCATTCGCCCGCATCTGCGGCGTCTGTCAGCATCTCGACGCCTTCGTTGGGGTACTTCGGCGACAGGTCCGAATTTTTGACCAGCAGGAGACCCAGGATGTACATGGCGCGGACGTAGCCGCCATGGGCGGCGCGCCGCAGGTAATCCGCAGCCTTCGACAGGTTATGTTCGTGGCCGGACTCGATGGAGTTGAGAATTCCGAGCGCATATTGGCTATGCGCGTCGCCATGTTTGGCCGAGCGCGTGAACCACGTCTCTGCGGTGACCGGGTCGCGCGGTACTCCCTCGCCGGTGAGATAGATGACGCCGAGAGAATCCTCT
Organism: Acidobacteriaceae bacterium; assembly: GCA_049802575.1. Classification (GTDB taxonomy): domain Bacteria; phylum Acidobacteriota; class Terriglobia; order Terriglobales; family Acidobacteriaceae; genus Palsa-343. Next base: position 4,227 of record JBARMS010000202.1, read on the forward strand.
GCCCGTGCATTCTCTTTGCGGGCGAGCTGGTTGAGCAGATCGAGGGCCATCGAGATATTGCGAACGCTGTCGGGGCCTTTCAAACAGAGCAGCGCGAGATTGAACTTTCCCTCCTCGGAACCGCCGGCAAGAGCGCGCGCGAACCATCGGGCCGCCTCCGCTTCGTCGCGGGCAACGCCCATCCCGGTGAGATAGAGATAGCCGAGGTTGTTTTGCGCGGTGGGGTCACCGGCGTCGGCGGCTTTTCTGAACCAAATCGCCGCCGTAGCCGGATCCTTCGCCACTCCTTTTCCGGTCAGGCAGGCATTCGCCAGGCGGAGCTCCTGTTCCGTGCCCATGGCAGAGGGGCCGGGCAAGGTCGGGTCCTGCGGCACATTCGCGGGCGGAGCGCCGAGCGGGGGAGCGGTGGCCTGCGCTTGCGCCGCGGCGGTGAGAAGCATGCAGGCGAATGGCACGCTGCTTTTGAGCAGCGCCCGCGTCGTTCGATGGGCAGGAGCGAAACGGCGTGCGGGCAGAGCGCAAGGAAGATGGGAAGGCATCGAGGCCTCCTGGTTACCGCCGTTGCGGCTCGGGCCTGGTCAAGATGATCGTGACGTACTCCTCGCCGTTCGCGGTGTCGAAGAATTTCAGCGTGATCTCGCTCTCTTCGGGCACAGCGTAATACGGCCCCATTTCCAGAGGACCGACGAGGTTGCCGACGGGCAGATTCGGCGCAAAAGCGTGCGGATTATCGTGCCGAAAATAGCCTGAGGTATGGAGGTGGAGAGCGAGGGGCTCGTTGAACGAGAAGCATTCTCGGGTGGCTTTCATCTTGTTTCCAGGGGGAAACTTGATTTTTCCCATACAGTTCTCTTTTCCGTGCGCGGCGGGTATGGGGGAATACCGGCTCGAGATCAACAACCACAATACGGGGGAGCGGGGAGGGCTCAGTTAGGGGCAGGTCTCTTTCACGGTGATCTTGTAACGGTAGGTGTAGCCGGTCACGATATCGAAGAAGCTGAAGGTGACGACATTGTCTTCCGCGACGGCATTGTAGGGACCAATGCTGACGGGCGCGACGAAGTTTCCCGTGGGCGGGTTGGGGGTAAAGGCCTCCGGGTTATCGCCGGAGAAATAGCCCGAGTCAGTGAACTGGACGGTGAGAGGTTCGCCGTAGGGAAAGCATTCCTCGATGGTTTCGGTAGGCTTCTCCGTGCCGGGAGGGAAAGTGATTTTGCCCATATCTGTCTCCTGAGGGTTACTGGTGAGGGCCTGGCTGAGTCACGGCGAATGTCAGGAATCGTGGGTCGGCAAGAACCCCCTGGATCTCGGGATCAGCCCTCAATTGCGGCATTGGCAAGCCATTCGAAATAGCTGAAATAAGATACCGGACGGCCTTCCGCCGGTCGCCCAGCAACTCATAGGCATCAGCAACTTGAGAGAGAACATACTGGCTATTCGGAGACAAAGCAAGGGAAATCCGAATGCGTTCGAGGGCTTCGTCCTTGTCGCCGTTGCGGGCCACCAGGGCGGCGAGAGTGGCCTGTGAATCCTCGTCCTGGGGATTCAGTTTGACCGCCTGGCGGAGCAGATCGATGGCGCGGGCGCGGGCGGTGGCCGCGTTCTGATTGTCTTTGAGCCAATCCCATGCGGCGGCGAGGTTCTCCCAGATGTCGGCGCTGTTGGGGTTGAACTGACGGGCTTTCTGGCTGGCAGCGATGGATTCCTGGAAGCGATGTTCCTGCAAGTAGAGGAACCCCAGATCGGCCCAGGCGATGTAAGTCGGGTTGATGGCTACGGATTGCTGGAGGGCTTCTTCGGCTTTGGCGAGGCTGGCGGGATCGGCGAGGTCCATATAGGCGACGCCGAGATTGATGTAGAGGCCGTAGTTATCGGGAGTGAGGGCGAGGGCGCGGCGGAACTGCGCGATGGCATCGAGCGAGCGGCCGATGGAGTCATAGAATCCGCCGAGGGAGTTATAGCCGGTCCAGTCGTCGGGGCGAATGGCGGCAGCACGGAGGTAAGCGGCTTCGGCGTCGGCGATTCTTCCCTCGCGATAGTAAGCATTGGCCATACCGGCGAAGGCTTCGGCGTTGAGCGGGTCGAGCTGAATGGCGCGCTGAAATTCGCGCACCGCGAGATCGTGCCGGCCGGTGAGGTCATGACTCTGGGCGAGGGCCACATAGGTGGAGGGGTCGCGATCGTCGAGCTGGATGGCGCGCTGCGCGTTTTGCTGGGCCAGCTGGAGGTCCTGCGGATTGCCGTTCATGCGGTACTGCATGATGGAAACCTGCGCGAGATGGGCGTACGCGGGAGCGAATTTGGGGTCGGCGCGGATGGCGTCGCTGAGGGCGGCGATGGCGAGGTGGAGATTGCCGGGCTTGTCGTAGCGCTGGAAATAGCCGAGGCCGGTGAGGTAGTCCTCATAAGCGCTGTGCGCGATGGGCTGCGGGGTGGGCGGCACGAGCTTCGGATTGGCGGAGACGTTCATGAGGCGGGCGAGGCGCGTGACGGCGTCGTCCTGGAGAGAGGCGAGGTCGCCCTCCTGGTTCACGACATCGACAAAGCCGATCTCGCGCGTTTTGCGCGGATCGATGAGGTTGAGTCTGAGGCTGGAGGATTGGCCGTCGCGAGAGAAGCTGCCTTCGACGACGAGGGTAGCGCCGAACTGGCGGAGGGCATCGGCGGGATCGTGCACTTTGCGGTCGCGCACGACGCTGGCGGGAACAACCCACAGGGCCTGATTGGCGGCGCGGAGATTGGAGAGCTTGCCGGCGAGGGAATCCATGAGGCCGTCGCCGAGGGCGATGGTCTCGGCATTGGTGCCGTCCACGTGGAAGGGCAGCACGACGATGTGTTTTTCCGGGCTGGCGAAGAGGATGCCGCGGGCGCGCTCGCCGATGGGGGGAATGAGCAGCAGCAGCGTGCCGAGGATGACGAGTGCCGCCATGGCGGCCAGTACCTGAGGCCACTGGCGGCCAAGGCGGGTAAGCGAGGAGACACGATTGAGGGCGCGCTCCAGCTCGGCGATTGATTGGTAGCGGCGCTGCGGATCGGGCTCGAGACACTTCGCGATGAGCGCGTCGCAGCGACGCGGCAGGCCGGGTTGAATGGAAGAGGGCAGGCGCGGGAGCGGACCTTTGGAGGAGGTTGCCGATGCGGATCTACCCGTGGCCGTGACGTCGGCGGGATGTTTGCCGGTGACCAGTTCGTGGAGGACGATGCCGAGCGCGTAGATATCAGCGGGCGGACCGACCTGCAGACCCTGCGCCTGCTCCGGCGCCATATAGCGCGGGGTGCCGACGACGGCACGGCTGTGGGTGAGGGCCGTTGCGGCGGTTTCGTCGGGGAGCAGCACCTCGCCGGCGACGCCGAAATCCATAAGAACGACGCAGGGCTTGCCGTGGCGCGCAGCGAGCATGATGTTGCGGCATTTGACGTCGCGATGGATGATGCCCGCCTCGTGGATGCCGGCGAGTCCGCTGCATAACTGGCGGGCGACGATGCGGGCTTCCGGCCAGGGAGTGGGGCCGGACTGGCGGATCTTTTCAGCGAGGGTGATGCCTTCGAGGAATTCCATAGTGAGGAAGGCGCGGCGGGACCCGCCGGCGGGGTCGTCGACGAGAAAGAACTCGTGGATGCGGCAGACGTGGGGGTTGGTCACGCGGCGGGCGAGCTGGACTTCTTTGCGAAAGCGGGCGAGGGATTCGGGATCGCTGGTGATAGCGGGACGAATGGTCTTGAGCGCAATGCGGCCGAGCTCGAGGTCGTTGGCTTCGTAAACTTCGCCCATGCCGCCGGCGCCCAGCAGGCGGACGATGCGGAAGCGGTTGAGGATGAGGTCGCCCGCGGCAAAGGTCTTTCCCGGAGGAAACGGATCCTGATGCTCGCCGGCCGGCGTGTGCAGCGAACGGGTGGGATCGCCGGCGGACTGGAGCAGGGAACGGAGCGCGTCTTTGAGAGCGGTGTCAGAGCCGCAGGAGGCGGCGATGAACTGCTCGCGCTCGGAGGCGGGGATGCCGGCGGCGGTGTCGTAAAGCGGCTTGAGGCGATGCCACAGCTCTGGGGTCATTCCGGGGATGGCGCGTATTATAAGCCGTCCGCTGGGGCGGAGCGGGGCGGAACCACGGGCCGGTTGTCCGTGGCCGGTGTTCCGCGCGCGGGATAGGGCCCAAAGCTGATGTTAAAAATATTTGACATTGCGCGGCAACTCAGGCTATGGTTCGCATGTCAAATATTTTTGACATGGAGTGAATCGGATGCCGAGCCTTTCTTACCGGGAAAAGACGCTGTACGCTTCGCTGGTGGCGGAGCTGGCGCTCTACACCACATTCCTCGTCCTGCATGGGCAGGGTTCCCTGAACCAGGTGGCGGGGCTGATTGCGGCAATCATCGGCGTGCAGATTATTCTGCAGATCGCGATCGCGGCGCTCACGCGCAACCGCATCACCGACGAGCGGGACCGGCTGATCGAGCTGCGCGGCTACCGCGCGGGCTATGTGACGGTCGCGTTGCTGATGGTTCTGGGGCTGGGGATGCTTTGGTTCCATGCGACGGTCGGTCACCTGCAGCTGGACAGCCGGCGAATTGGGCTGCATTTTCTGAACGTGTTCTTCGGGATGCTGGTGATTGCGGACATTATCAAGACCCTGGTGCAGATCGTGTCGTACCGGAGAGCGCTGTGATGGGCGCGATCCGGAATCAAATTCGCGAATTGCGGGCGCAGCGCAGCCTGACGCAGCAGGACCTGGCCGACCAGGTGGGCGTGACGCGCCAGACCGTCATTGCGATGGAGCAGGACAAGTATTCTCCATCGCTCGAGACCGCGTTCAAAGTGGCGCGGGTGCTCGGGGTTCCGCTGGAGGAGTGCTTCCAGTACGAGCCGAGGGGGCGGCGATAGCGAGCGAGTCAGCCGGTCAGCGAGGCGGGGCAGTATTTGCGGCACGCGAGCGGGGTGCCAGGTCCATCGGGAAAGCCGAATGCCCGTATACTTGCGTGAATCGCACGGATCAATCCTCGCGGGCTACGGGAGCCGATCTGGACTGATGATTGGAGGATGCATTGTTTCTCCCTGGCTGCCAGCTCGGCGCGGCTGCATTTCGTGGTGCTCGCTGGTGTCGCATGGGCCGCAAACTGACGTTGCTGCTTTGCGGCCTGGCTGCAGCTGTCCCGTGCTGGATCCAGGCGCAGGAGACCGTGACCGACACGCGAAGCCATGCGGGCGCGACGGCTCCGGAGCAGGAAGTGATCTACGAGGCGCTGGCGTCCTATGGCAATTACCGGGTCCTGGCCAGCGCCTACGACTGCAAGTTGTATACCTCGGGCGTGGAGTACGACCGGCACTCGTGGGGACGCTTGCTGGGCGGGGATCTGGACTACGCGGGCGAGGTGCTGCCGGTCATTGTCCTCAATGAGCCGCTGAAAGCCGACATCTACGGCAATCCGAAAGATCCGAAAAATCGACAGATCCTGTACGGTATGGGCTTTTCGCCCATCGGGTGGCGCCTGCAATGGCGCAACGAGAAGGGGATCAAACCCTATCTGGAGATGAAGGGCGGCGTGCTGGTCTTCGACAAGAAGGCGCTGTCGCGCGCGGCGTCGTATGAGAACTTTACGCTGCAGTATGGGCTGGGCACGCAGGTGCGGCTGACGTCCCGGGTGGGATTGCGGCTGGGGCTGTTCACTGACTTCCACTTCTCGGATGGGTTTGACGTGCCCGCGAATCCTGGGCTCGACGTCATGACTGCGAATCTTGGGATTAGCTATCACCTGGGACGAGCAGCGACGCGGTGAGGCGGCCGGCGAAAGAGCGGTCGGGGAAAAGAGTCGTGGTATCCCCATCTGCCAGGGACAGGCCAGTGCGGGCGCCTGGCGGGCAGCGACCGAACTCATGCGTTCAGCGATTCTGCCAGACATTGGGAATCGCGTCGATGATCTGCTCGAGGCGGGCAGCGATGGTGCGATCGTCCGCGAGCGAGGGGTGGTCGTTGCAGGCCGTGAACTGGAGTCCGGGAATAGCGAGGAACGAGACGCGCTTCTCGCCGGAGGCTTTCCAGGCGTCGACCACTTTGCTTTCTTCCGCGGCGATTTCGCCATCCGCCATGTCGGTGGCCCACAGGATGAAGTACGCCTGCGGGTTGCGGGCGCGCAACGTTTGGAGGAAGCGCAGATAGGTCGCTTCGTAGTCGGCGTGGAGTGCGGCACGCGTCTTCCACGGCTCGCCGGAGTGCAGCGGCGTGGAGAAATCGTTCGTGCCGAGCGCGACGACGATGACCTGCGGACGCCAGTGTGAGTCGTTGTAGAGAGTCTTCTTGTCGAGCAGCACGTACGGCCAGGCGATGGGCACGGGATCGCCGGGCGATCCGTTGTAATTGCGGACGATGCCATGGCCGGAGATGGAATTGTTCTGGTCGTCGGCTTCGTAGTGGCGCGCGACGAGCGCGACGAAGGATTGGGAGCTGTCGGTCGTCGCCCAGACCTGGTCTTCCCTGCAGTCACGCGTGGGCGAGGTGTTGCCGTAGCCGACGGTATGCGAGTCGCCGATGAATTCAATTTGGCGCGTGCGATGGGGCGGAACGAGGGGCTTTTCGCCGGGCGGGAGAGCGAAGCCGAGGAACGTATCGGGGGCGGCCTGGCTTTCGGTGACGACGTCGATGCGGAGGGTATGCGCACCGGCGGCGAGGCCGGAGACTTGCCAGGCGCCGGGCGCTGGCTTGGCGAGCGGGACAGGCGGCTGGTCGTCGATGACGATGTGCAGGATTTCCTGGCCGGGTCCGATCGCAAAGAAGACGGCGGTACCGGTAAAGGCAGCCTCGAAGTAGGTTCCGGGCCACTGGTACGTGAGCTCGTGAGGGCCGAAGCGTGGATCCGCGGAGGGTGCGGCCAGGACGCGTCCAGCAGCGGAGTACGCGAGAGGCGTGAGCTGCGGCGGGTGCGCGGCGGGGGCGATGTGCGGCGTCTGCGCGGAGGCAGCCGTGGCAAGCAGCGCGAGGAGGAAAGTGCGGATCACAAGATGCAGGTTATAGGTTTCAAGTGACAGGTTTCAGATTAGGGGCTGTAGGTTAAAGGTTACGGAATCGGCCGCTCGTAATCGTCGAAACGAACGGCCGGACCGGAACCAAATTGCTCATTGCTGACTGCTGACTGCTACCAGCTAACTATTGGTTGCCCTGGTCAGTGCTGGTGATGAACTGGGCGACGCGGTCGTGGAGCTGCTTCAGGCACGAATCCTTCACATAGACCATGTGGCCGGATTCGTACCACGCGTACTCGATATTGCTCGCCAGCTTGTCTGCGATCGGGAGATGCTTGTCCTCATAGAAGGCCGTGTAAAACGGCGTGGCGAGATCGTAATAGCCGCCGTTGACGAGCACCTTCAGCCGCGGATTGGTGGTCATGGCCTGGGCTAAGTCGGAGCTGACATTGGGGACGACGGAATTGCCGTTGCGCTTCATGTCCCACTCCGTGCTGCCGAAGTCGGCCTCAGGCAGGTAGGTTTGTCCCTCGCCATACTGGAGCGTGTTGCGGACGTACTGATTGAAGAGCGAGACATAGGCCGAGCCGATGGCGGAGCTTTGCGGGTCGTACTCGGAGTATTCAGCGAGAGGATCCATGCTGGGACTGGAGAACCGCGTATCGAGACGGCCGGTCGTCATGCCGCTCTCGTCCTGCAGCGTCTTTTCGAATTGACCGCCCGCGATGCGCAGGTCGCCGCGGACGAGGTAATCGACGGGCAGGCCGGTGTAGTCGTGGAGCTTTTCGGCCATCGCCTGCTTGTCGGCGTCGCTCAGATCTGTCCCCTTCGCCAGAGCAGCGGCATACGGTCCCATGGCGAAATCCTCGACTTCTTTCAGGAATGCCTGGAGGTCCGGGTGGTCCTGCGGCAGCTTGTGATGG
>JBARMS010000203.1:0-55706 GCA_049802575.1 Acidobacteriaceae bacterium
AACCAAAACCCAAAGCCATTCGTATGGCACAAAACCGCAGACCAGATCCTCGATTCCGTCGCCCGATTTTGTACGCGAACTTTAGACTCGGGACACTAGTCTTCGCGATTGGAAACACGGAACTTGCTGACTTCCAGTGTTCTGGAAGTCCACGAATTTCAGTAAAACGGAATGCGTGGCATAAAACGATAGAAAGCCTTCGGGTCCAGGAATTTGCTTGACTCCCGGCTGCTTTTGCTGCATTCTCAAGGCCTTCCTCCCCTGAAATCAGGCGCACGCTCGCAATTCGGCCCAAGAAAAAGGGCGCTCGGTCGCACCGCCTTTCTGCTCTTCCCATCCTGATCAGGCGGCGTTCATCTCCGCGATGACCTGTGACACGCCAGGAGTTTGAAGAATTGGGGTGAGAGAAGTGCAAGAGAAATGTCTCTCCGTCGTTATTCCGGTATTCAATGAGGAAAATACGCTCGCGCGGATCGTCGCACTGGTGCTCACCGTTCCGAGGCTGCTGGAGATCGTGATTGTCGACGACTGTTCGACCGACGCAACTCCGGAAATTCTGCGCGAGCTGACCGCGAGATACTCGAATATCCGGTCGTTCCGGCACGACCGCAATCGCGGCAAGACGGAGGCGCTGAAGACGGGTTTTGCCCGTACTACGGGCGAGGTGGTCATCGTTCAGGACGCCGACCTCGAGTATGATCCGGGCGAAATTCCTGACGTCATCGCCCCCATTCTGGCCGGGCAGGCGGATGTGGTTTTCGGCTCACGCTTTTTGGTAAGGAGGGCAGCCCGCGCCATCTACTTCTACCACTATCTGGCCAACAAAATACTCACCTTCTGCTCCAACATTGCCACCAACATCAACCTTACCGATGTCGAAACCTGCTACAAAGCGTTTCGCGGGCAAATTATCCGGGAGATGAAAATCAAGTCACGCGGCTTCGGCTTCGAGATTGAGGTCACGGCCAAGATGGCCAAGCTGCGCTGTTCTGTCTACGAAACGCCCATCAGCTACTACGGCCGCACTTACGAGGATGGTAAGAAGATCACCGCCTGGGATGGCCTTGCCGCCTTTTACTATGTGCTCCGCTATAACTACTTCTGCAGTCTCAAAGATAGTTTCTATAAAATCCCGCTGCTCGAAGCTGCAAAGAGCACGTTCACACCCTTTCCCCCTTCGTTTGGGAAGGGCCCGCTTTCCGAAGTAATGCAGAGTGCGGGATCCCGGATAAGCGCGTCCGCGGCAGAATAACGATCTGCAGAATGGAACTCGACGCAGGATGTGAGATCACTGCTGCGGTCCGACAGCCCTTGTCTTATCGGAGTTACACGCAGGGGCAGAGCGCGATCCAGCGAACCAAACTTCGGCCACGGGCAGCTGACGCCCGGCTCCGCTCAAGTCGTACAGGTACAGGCTCGCATTGAACGCCTTCTGATGATCAAGCTGCGTGCCGATCGAGTCCAAATACCACACTGCACAGGACGCTTCGACAGGATACCCGCCGCCAAACAGGATCCAAACTCGCGATTGTCCGCGAAAGCTGTCCAGATCCTTCAGGATCACCAGCGGTTTGGGCCCCAGGGCCGCCGATGACGATATCGGCGTTGGCGTCATTGCCGTGGCCTCGTCCGTCCGCAGACCGAACCAGGGGCCGTAGAAGACGAACTGCAGCCAGGCCATATCGTGAACATAAATCCCGTCCCCGGCACGGCGGTGTGCGCCCAGGTAGGCGATCATCGGCTTAGTCTCGCTGTCGCGATAAGGCGGATGGACATTTCGCAATGGCCAAACACACAGAATGAGCGTGGCTCCTGCCCACACCGCGGCTTCTGCCCAGGCAGGAATGCGCTCCTTGCGGAATGGCGGGTAGCCGAGCGTATAGCTGATGGCAGCCTCAAAACCGGCGGCGATCAGGATCATCAGAACTGGCACCAGGAACAGAATCAGGCGGCCGCTGAACGGATAGACACCGAGCATGGATGCTGCCAGCGTCAGCAGGACTGGCCCGATAATCAAAGCCGCATTTCCATTCCTGCGCACCAGCCAGATCGAGCCCGCCACGAGGAGCGCCAGGAAGACGGGCCACTTCGGCAAGCGAAGAAAATCAGACAGGCAGTCGCGGACGATTCGCGCCAGGTATGCGCTCACGCTGTGCAGATTTCTGTCGTGCGGCATCAGCCAGTCGGCCCAGAATGCCGTCATGAACGAGTGCGTTGCCGGCGAATAGCGAAGGCGCTCGAGCGCGGCGACGGCGCCAAAGGAGAGGCACCACGTGGCCACCACCGCTCCTGTCTGTCGAATCCGCGCCGGGGAGAAACGTGTTCCGCAGCGCACCAGCGCCACCACTCCGATGGTGGCCAGAACGAACATCACGGGATAGGAGAACCACATGCCCAGCGCCCCGGCCAATGCCAGCCGCGCAGCATTGCGAGGAGACTGCGCCGCCATCCACCAGTGCGCGGCCAGCAGACAAAGCACGCAAATCGCGACATCGGACGAGTAAGGTTTGACCTGAGCCGCGTGGCGGATCAGCGGCGGGCAAGCCGCAAAGGCTCCGAGCGCCAGCAGCATGGCCGGTCGAGACAAATATCTCCGACTCAGGGCTGCGAACAACGGAAGAGCCAGAAGCGACGACAGCAGGGGAATTAACCGAAGCGTGTATTCGTTCGCCCCGGCGATGGCCACCACCGCTTTCAGGCCCAGCAGGAAGCCCGAAGGTGCCATCTGCCCCGACGACAGCGGATGTGCTATGAGTCCGAGAGGCCCTCGTGAGCACACATTGTTGACAATGGCCAGCTCGTCTCCCCACAGGGAGGACCTTGCAAGATACTGGAAAATTCGCAGACCAGCGCCCAGCGCCAGGATGACGGCGACTGCCCAGTCCGTGCTGCCTTGGCTTTGGGATAATGCCGCATCGACCGGCCGACCGTCGTGAGCGTCGTTCCGCACCTCTGCGAATGCGCTGCGCAGAGACGGCGATGGAATGGCATCACCCATATGCAAACTTTGAGACAAAATGCCCCGAGGGAGCACTGTCAATGCTCTGTGTGGCGCGATTATACCGCGAGCGCCGCTCGCTACCTTTTCGCGCAATCGGCAGCCGCCAAAGGCTAATTTTGGAGCCAGATCATTGCCGGGATTGGAGGCGCGGGTCGGAATCGAACCGACGCATAAAGGTTTTGCAGACCTCTCCCTTACCACTTGGGTACCGCGCCCCGAACAGGAGATGTTAAACCAGAGGGTGAACCGGAGGCCAGCAAAGAAGCAGCTCTGACCGGAGTTTCCGACGCGCCCGGTGTCGGACGTGGGGGGTACTGGAGCGGGAGACGGGACTTGAACCCGCGACCCTCGCCTTGGCAAGGCGATGCTCTACCACTGAGCTACTCCCGCACGGTTCTCACTGAGTATAGCAAAGGATTCAGTGGCTTTCCGCCATTGTCTCCTTCTCGGGGTAATCGACGCGGACGGCGACGATCTCATACGGGTGAACCGGGATCGTAACGCGATCCGCAGCGAGCGGCAGCGCGGCTCCCTGGGGCTGCTCCATCAGATTCGTCTCCACGGCGCCGGTTGCGCCAGGCGGGACGCGCAGCTCAATATTGCCGCTTTTTCCAGCCCACTCATAGAGGTGAAAGATGAGCGCGTGGCTGTCCTCAGCCTTCTTCATCGCGGTCAGCACCACGTCATCGGGCATCGCCGAGGCGAACGAATGTTCGGCCGGCAGAGCACCCGCGTGCGCCTCGACCTGTATGGCCTGGAGTGGAAAGTTGTAATCGTAGCCGTGGCGGACGGTCATCGCCTGTTTCCAGTCGCCCGCATGCGGGTACAGCGCGTAGGTGAAGTGCTGGTGCCCGCGGTCGGCATTCGGGTCGGGCCAGACGGGGGAGCGCAGCAGCGTGAGCCGCAGGAGATTGCCCACGCCGTCGTAGCCATATTTCGAATCATTGATGAGTGAGAAGCCATGCTGGCCGTTGCCCTCGTCGGCCCAGCGCTGTGCGGGGACTTCGAAGCGGGCCTGCTCCCAGCTGTTGTTGCGCGTGGTCGGGCGCTCAATCGTGCCGTAGGGAATCTCATAGGTCGCGAAGGGGCTGGTGGCGGCCAGCGCGAAAGCGGCTTTCAGCAGCACATGGGTCTCGTGCCAGTCGATGTCGTTGACGACGACGACCTGGTCTGAACCATCCTCAAGCACGATTTCCTGGACGAATTTGGAATTTTGCCAGTGGCGGGTGAAGCGTACAGAAATGCGCACCGGGCTCTTTTCGATGCGAACGGGAGAATCGACCTCGGTGATCCGCGTGGGTGGCTGATCGAGCGTGCCGGGATCGATATTCCAGGCGTCATAGTCTTTCGGCGTGTCTTTGAAGGCCTGGAGTTCGTTGCCGCAGGAGCGGGCGGCGAGGGTCTCGAAGTGGGCCTTCTTGTCGTAGAGGCTGGTGATGCAGCCGGTCCTTGGATCGACGACCACTCGCAGGTTGGCGTTCTCAAGGGTTATAAGCGGCGAGCTGGTGAGGTGGAGATCGCTGACAAAAGGCCGATGGCCCGGAACGACGCGCAGGACTTCGTATCCCAGCGAGGGCACGTCGTGCGCATCGATGAGCAATTGGAAGGTGCTGGTAGACGGGTCTTTGGAGAGCACGGTGAAGGGCAGGACAGCGCCGCGGCTGTCGAGCACGGAGACTGACGTGGTCGGCGAAGGCATCTGCACGCTGACCGTCACTTCGCCGGAACGGGCCCAGGCAAGCGGATTGAAGACGAGCACCGGAACGCCGGCGGCTACGTGGGTGTCGATGCGCGCGGCGACGGTCTTCATGGCATGGGCGGAGACTTCATTAGTCGCCCACCGGACCTGATCGAAGTCCTTCTGCGCGTCCTGATAGACGACGCCGATGCCGGAGCCGGCGGCGAGGTCGTGAAAATCGTTGAAGGTGATTTTCTTCCAGGCTTCGGTGATCTCGTCGCCGGGATACGCGTTGCCGTCGAGCCAGGCAAGCGAGGCGTATTTCTCGGCGTTCAGCGTCCATTCGGGCGCTTCGCGCAGGTTGCGCTTCATGACGGCCTGTGTGGTGTAGACGCCGCGATGGTATTCGAGATACATCTCGTCATCCCAGGTGGGGACGGCGATCTTTCCCGCCACCGGCGTAGGGAACTGATAGCCCTGCGCGATAGTGCGGTAGTCCCAGGTTTTGGAATCGGGGGCCAGGTCCTTTTCGACTTCGGAAAAGTAGGGCTGCGCGGTGCCGAACTGCATTTTGGGGACGACTTTGTCGGGCTGCATCCAATGCAGGCCCTCGTCGAGCATGGCGCGGGTGGGTCCGCCGCCGTGATCGCCGACGCCGTAGAGGTCGAGCATGTTGGTCAGGCCTGGAGCAAACTGGCGGGCCTGGGCTAAATCGGCGGAGAGGCGGACGGGATTGAGATTCGTGTTGGCGTAGTCGTGCGGAAAGTAGGTGAGGACCTTGCTGCCGTCGGGCGATTCCCACCAGAAGAGTTTGAAGGGCAGATGATTCGTGTCGCTCCAGGCCATCTTCTGGGTGACGAAATAATCGATGTCCGACTTCTTATAAATTTGCGGGAGCTGCCAGTTGTAACCGAAGGAGTCGGGGTTCCAGCCGACGCGGACATCGACGCCGTAGTGCTGCTGGTACCAGCGCTTGCCGATGAGGATGGAGCGCGCGGTCGACTCGCCGTCGGGGATGTTGAGGTCGGGCTCGACCCACATGCCGCCGACCACTTCCCAGCGGCCTTCCTGGATGCGCTTTTTGATCTGGTCGTTGATCTCGGGATAGTCGCGGGCCATCCAGTCGTTGTAATCGGCGGCGGATTGGGTGAAGGTGTAGCTGGGGTATTCGCTCATCAGCTGGAGCGCGGTGCCGAAGGTGTTCTTGACGGTGGTGACGGTTTCGGTCCACGGCCACAGCCAGGCGGCGTCGATGTGTGAGTTGCCGGTAAGGTGCAGCGTGGCCCGGCTCATCATGGGCTTGAGCGCCTGCAGGGTGGACTGCGCGGTACGCAGGGATGCGTCAAACTGTTGCTGGTCCGCCGATCCCAGTGCTTTCATATCGACCTGGCTGATCGCCTTGTCAAGCGTCGCCTGGTCGGCGGACTGATCGGTGGAGAGGCTGGGAATGAGGAGCGCGGCGGAGAGAAACTGTTCGCGCATATCCTGCGGGCTGGGGCGGTTCGCGGCGAAGGTGATCTGCATGGGGCTGTCGACAAAATGCTTCTGATCGACGGTGGCGAGCAGCTTGACCGCGACGAGCACCCGATCGCCGGGCCGGGCGTTATCGAAGAGAACGATGGGTTCGAGATCGTCGCCCATGGCGACGCGGCGGCCGTTGAAATAAATGATCTGCGGCAGCGGACCATTCACCCAGGCGTTAAAGCGGAACCAGATGCGCGCCCCAGAGAGGTCGTAACCGTTGAGCGTAGGCGGGATCTGCACCCATTGCCGGAACCAGAGAGCATCGCTGGGATATTCGGTATTCGGCTGCGCGACCGGCCACGAGGAATCGTCGACGGAGGGGTCTTCGGCATGGGCGACATCGCCGGTGTGGTAATGCCAGACACCGGAGGGGAGATTGCCGAGTGTGCCGAGACGCTCGATGGTATCGCGCTCCGCCTGGGGCAGGCGCTGCTCGGGAGAATTGTCGCGCTGCAAAAATTGCGCCTGCGCGATGCCCGCGGCCAACAAAGAAACCAGGCCGATCTGCAACCAGCGGCCGTTCAAAATCGACCCTCGCAATCCCATGTTTCCCATCCTGTACGCATAAGAACGATAAGGAAATCTCAGCCGTTGAGGATAACACGCGGAAGGGCCTGCTGAGCGTGCCCGCCAACGCGATGTTCGGTACCGATGAGCGGCTTTTTGCGCCAACAAAGAACGATAGAATTCGTGCAACCCTATCGATGACCTGGCTGAAGGAAGGAATGATTCGATGAAGCGGATCGCTCTTCTCGTTTTTTTGGCGGGAGTGGTTTGTCACGCTCAGCAATTCACGCGCGGGATTGGGGTGTATCCGGGCGATCCAAAGGAATACGACGGACCGGCGCTGGTGGCCGATCCCACGACGTATCGCAACCTGGCGCTGCACCGGCCGGCTTATCAGTCGAGCGCGTACGACTACAACCTGACAGCCCAGCTGGTGACGGATGGGATCAGAGAGCGCGAACTGCCGCCGTGGGTGGTGACCTCGACGAGCAGCGGCGGAATTCTGCCGAAGCAGGAGCGCGAGGTCTTTCTGGACGGCAATGTCACGTCGTCGGTCGACGTGACGGGCCAGGACCCCTGGGTCGAGTTCGATCTGCGCGGAGGCGGCGAGCCTCCAGAGATCGATCGCCTCGATCTGTGGCTGCGCCGGATTTACCAGCCCCTGCCGGCGACCGGCTGGACCTATGTGGTGCTGGGTTCGGACGATGGGGCGAACTGGAAGGAAGTAGGCCGCTCGGTCGGAACAAACTGGCCGAGCATGCGTTTCCCGGGACCCAGTTTCGTCGAGACCATCCCGTTCGCCGCGCCGGCACGCTTTCGCGATTATCGGGTGACGCTGCAGGCCGCCGGCATCACGACGTGGGGTGTTGCGGAACTGGCGCTCTTCGACCAGGGACAGGAGGTGCACGTCGCAGGGCCGTTCCATCTCTCGAGCGTATGGATGAGCGCGGGCAGCGGCGAGGAGTGGGTTTCTGTCGATCTGTGCGCGGAGTGCAGCTTCGATCGTGTGGTGCTGGATTGGTTGCAACGGCCGTCAGTGGGGGCCGTCCAGGTGTCGGACGATGCGTCGCAGTGGCAGACTGTCGAGGCTCTGCCGGAGAACGGCGGGCTCAGTGACGATCTTCATCTCGCCCATCCCGCCAGCGGACGCTATGTGCGCGTGCTGATGTCGCAGCCGGATAAGCCTGGCGACCGGTACATCCTGAGCGAAATGGAGGTGTGGGGAAGGGGCGGGCTGGTTCCGGTGGCGCACAGCGTGGCCGAGATCACACCGGCGGTGGCTGCGGGCGTTCCGCTTCAGTTGGCCGGCGGTGGGTGGCGCGTTCAGCGCGCGTCGCTCGTGACCGCCGGCGGCGAGCAGATCGCGCAGCCTGCGTTCGACGCGCAGGACTGGATGATCGCCACGGTTCCGGGGACGGTTCTCACCAGCTATCTGAACGATGGGGCGATTGCGAATCCGGATTTTGGCGACAACCAGTACGACGTGTCGGATTCGTTCTTCTGTTCGGATTTCTGGTACCGGGACGAGTTTGTTGCGCCAGCTGGACCTCCAGCTGGAGGCCATTTCTGGCTGAACTTCGACGGCATCAACTGGAAAGCGGAAATCTACCTGAACGGCCTGGAGGTGGGACGCATCCACGGCGGGATGATGCGCGGGCGCTTCGACGTGACCGGCATCATCCACCCTGGCGCGCAGAACGCACTGGCGGTGCGCATCATCGCGAATGCGAACCCCGGCAGCACGAAAGACAAAGCTGGGCGCACGGTGAACGGTGGGGCGCTGGGCCGCGACAATCCGACCTTCCACGCGGCCGCTGGATGGGACTGGATCTCGACGATTCGGGGACGCGGCGATGGCATCTGGGACAATGTCACGCTGACGACAACCGGGCCGGTGGCAGTCGAGAATCCGCTGGTCACGACCACGCTGCCGTTGCCAGACACGACGCACGCGGATGTCTCGATTGAAGCGACGCTGCACAACCAGAGCGCTCAGGCGACATCGGGCACATTGCAGGTCAGCTTCGGAGATGTGCGGATCGAGGAGCCGCTGACGCTGCAGCCCTCGACAAGCCAGACGGTGAAGCTCACCCCGGCCGACTACCCGGGGTTGCATCTGGCGAACCCGAAGCTCTGGTGGCCGGTGGGCTACGGGGACCCGAATCTCTATCCGGTGAGGATTTCATTCAGCGTCGGCACGCAGATTTCCGATACGACAGCCTTCGAAGCGGGCGTGCGGCAGTTCACCTACTCAGAAGATGGCGGCGTGCTGAAGATGTGGATTAATGGCCGCCGGCTCATTGCGCGCGGCGGCAACTGGGGTTTCTCCGAGTCGATGCTGCGCTACCGGCAGCGCGAATTCGATACGGTGATGCGCTACCACCGCGACCTGCACTTCAACATGATTCGCAATTGGGTGGGGATGACCGACCAGGAGGCGTTCTACGACGCGGCGGACCGGTACGGAGTGGTCATCTGGCAGGATTTCTGGCTTGCGAATCCATGGGATGGCCCGAACCCCGACGACGATCATCTGTTTCTGGTGAACGCGAAGGACTACCTGCTGCGCATCCGCAATCATGCGTCGCTGGGGCTGTTCTGCGGACGGAACGAGGGCTATCCGCCGCCCCCGATTGACGAGGGACTGCGGACACTGACGGCGACGCTCGACCCCGGCTCCCATTACATTTCCAGCTCCGCCGATGGGCCGGTGAGCGGCCACGGGCCGTATCAGGTCGAGCCGCTGCGCTACTACTTTGAGCATGCGCCAACGAAGTTTCACAGCGAGATGGGCGCGCCCAACGTGCCGGAGCTGAGTACCCTGGAGCGGACGATGCCCGAAGCCGCGCTGTGGCCGCAGGGATACGAGTGGCCGCTGCACGACTACTTCATTCGCAGCATGTTTCCGGAGTTTCACTTCCCGCCCAGCGAAATCGACGCGGAGTACGGCGGCGCGAACAACATCGCGGACTGGGTGCAACTGGCGCAGTTTGTCGATTACAACGCTTACCGGGGCATGTACGAAGGCCAGAGCAAGAACCGGCTGGGGCTGCTCATCTGGATGAGCCATCCGGCGTGGCCGTCGATCCTGTGGCAAACCTACGACTACTTCTTCGATACGGATGCGGGCTACTTCGGCGCGAAGAAGGGCGCTGAGCCGCTGCACATTCAATGGAACGCCGCGACGGATGCGGTGGAAGTGGTGAACGACAGCGCGGGCGAGCAGACTGGACTAACGGCGCACGCGGAGGTGCTGAATCTCGACGGCTCGGTCCAATGGCAGAAGAGCGCTGCGCTCGACAGCCAGGAAGACAGTACGGTTTCGCCGTTCACGATACAGTATCCGGCGGCGCTGTCGAAGACGCATTTCATCCGGCTCACCCTGACGAAGGACGGCCGGGTCGTTTCGACGAACTTCTATCTGCGCGGGCTGAAAGAGAACGATTCCAAGGGGATTCGCGATCTTGCGCCGGCGCAGGTGAAACTGAAGAGCCGCATCGCGCGCGATGGCGATACCTGGCATCTGACAGCCGAGTTGCACAACGTCTCGAAGACGCCGGCGCTCATGGTGCGCATCAAGGCGGTTCGTGCAAAGACCGGCGATCTGATCGCGCCTGCCCTGTACGACGACAATTACATCGCGCTCGTGCCGGGTGAGCGGCAGACTCTGCACGTGACGTTGCTCGAGGCCGACACGCGGGGCGAGAAGCCGCGGCTCATCGTGGAAGGCTATAACCTGAGCCATCCCGGCACGGTTGCTGTACCGGGTGCGCGTTAGGAGCTACTCCACGTGAATCGTGGTCTTCAGCGGCAAATCAGCTGAGGAGTCGCCAATCATCACGCTCACGGGCTCGGCCTCCACGTGCCATCCATGGTTTTTCGTGTCCCAATAGGCGAGCTGCGATGCTTTGAGCGGAATCTGCACCGTCCTGGTCTGGCCCGCGTTGACGTTCACGCGCTGGAAGCCCTCCAGTTCCTCGTGTGGGCGGTCCACCGCCGAGTGGAGATGCTTCACGTAGAGCTGCACGACCGCATCGCCGCTGCGGCTGCCGGTGTTGGTTACGTCCACGCTGACAGTGACCGTGCCGTCTTTGGCCAGCCGTTGCGAACTGGTCCTGACGTTCGCGAACTTGAACGTCGTATAGCTGAGGCCAAAGCCGAACGGATAAAGAAGCTCGCCCTTGAAGTAGATATAGGTGTAGCCGTCGCGGATGTTGTAATCCATGCGCGGCGGCAGCTGATCGGCGGATTTTGGCCAGGTCTCGACCAGATGACCGCCGGGATTGTAGTCGCCGAAGAGCACCTGCGCGAGCGCAGTGCCCTCATCCTGCGATGATTGCGCCATGTGCAGGATGGCCGGAACATTGGCCTGCGTCCAGTTGATGTCATAGGGGAAGCTGGAGATAAGCATCACGACGGTCTTCGGATTCTTGATCATCACCTGCTTGATGATTTGTTCCTGATAGAGATCGATGGTTTCCCGGTCGCGGCCCTCGCGCCCGTCGCTGGGCACGGTGCAGGGCAGTGTGATGCCGCCGCCCTCCTGCGGCGTGCTGTACCAGGCATGGCCTTCGTCGCCGCAGGTAGGGTTGTTGCCGACGACGACCACCGCGACATCGGAGGAGCTGGCGGCCTTGAGCGCGTCGTCTTCGCCCTCGGGCGTGTCGTAGGGCGCGAAGTTCACCTTCACATTCGGGCCGACCTCGTCCTGAATGCCTTTGAGCGGCGTGGTGGCGTAGGGAGGCGTGCCGCCATACCAGTCCCAGTGGACCACGTTGGCCAGCGGTCCGATGACCGCGATGGACTTGATCTTCGCCTTGTCGAGCGGGAGGAAATTGTTTTCGTTTTTGAGGAGTACGACCGATTCGAGCGCCATTTTCTTCGAGACGGCGCGATCGCGATCGCTGTCCCAGGGCGCCGGTTCATCGCCGTTCTGCCTGATATTCGTATACGGCACCATGTCGGGCGGGTCGAGCAGGCCGAGCTTGATCTCGACCTCAAACTTCGGGCGAAGCGCTTTGTCCAGGTCGGCCGTGGTGATCGAGCCGTCTTTCAGGGCGGAGTGCAGCTCATCGCGGTAAACGTCGAGATACTGATTGATGCCGGCCTTGAGGCAGGCCACCACAGCGGCTTCCTGATTGGGGAAGAGATGGCGTGGATCGACGAGGAGCTTCACGGCTCCGCCGTCGCTGGAGATCACGTCGACGCCCCACTTGTCGATGACGATGCTGCGCAGGATGGGATTCACGGCCATGGCGGTGCCATTCCACGCGTTGTAGCTGGCCATCACCGCCTTGGCCCCGCCGTCGAGAAAGGCCATGCGGAATGGCACAGAATAGTATTCCCAGAACAGCCGCTCGTCGAAATTGGATGAGGTAGAGTTGCGCCCGTTTTCATTCTCGTTGGCGAGGAAGTGCTTGAGCAGCGCGGCTGCCTGCCAATATTTCGGATTGTCGCCCTGCAGGCCGTGAACAAAGGCCGTGGCCATCGTGCCGTTGAAAAACGGATCTTCGCCGTAGACTTCTTCGCTGCGGCCCCAGCGCGGATCGCGATCGAGATCCGACTGAGGTCCCCACAGCATGAGAATCTGGCGGTTGTATTGCGGCGATTGGGTGATGTAGCGCGCGTCGTAGCCTTCCACGCTGCCAGCCTGGCGCACGAGATCCGGATCCCACGATTCGCCCATGCCGGGCGGCTGCGGAAATTGCGTCGTGGTGACAGGCTGTCTTCCAAAGCGGCCCTCGCGCTGCACCACGCCGTGAATGCCTTCCGAGCTGCCGATATTAGGCACGCCGAGCCGCGGGACGCCAGTGAGGGTGCCCAGACAGTCGATCTTCTCGTCGACCGTCATGCGCGAAAGCAGGTCGTCAATCCGTTTTTCGACGGGAAGACTGGGGTCATCGAACCGGAAATGCTGCAGGTGCCACTGATCGACCTCGCGCGGCCGTGGGAGCTGGCGCTGCTCCTGGGCTGCCGGATGCGCGGCAGCCTGAGGCTCTGTCGGTCCGCCACTGCCGCCAAACACCGGGAGGCAGCTGAGAGCGAACGCACCGATCAGCAGGACAACGGGCTTGTTCATGGGAACGCCAGCTTTCTCGTCGCGCAGGATCCGTATCAGCACGAGTCCCGCGCGGCGGCAGATTCCAAACGCACCAAGGCTACCATGGGCGCGGAGGCAATTCGCCAAAGGTGCGTGCCCGCAAGTGATTTTTCGCAACGCTGCGGCGGGCTGGAGTGAATCGTTTAAGGATCGAATGCAGGAGGCCATGTGGGCCAGAGCGTCAGGCCGCGATCGATCCCGTTCCGCAACCGCACTTGCGCATCGCGCATGCACGGAATCCCGGAGAGTTGGATCATAGAAGCAGGGAACCAGTCGCAATGGCCGGAGGCAAATCATGACCGAGAGCGCTGCAATGAGAATCGAGAAAGATTCGATGGGAGAAATTGAGGTGCCCACCGGCGTGTTGTGGGGCGCGCAGACGCAGCGCTCGCTGGAGCACTTCAGCATTGGGACCGAGCGAATGCCGGCAGAGATGATCACGGCGTACGCGATCCTGAAAAAGGCCGCGGCTAATGCGAACCATGCAGGCGGGCGACTCGATGACCAGCGGCATGGTCTGATGGTCCGCGTGTGCGACGAGATCCTCGCCGGCCAGCACGACGAGATGTTCCCGCTGCATGTCTGGATGTCGGGCAGCGGGACGCAGTTCAACATGAACGTGAATGAAGTGATCTCCAACCGCTGCTGCCAACTCGCGGGAACTCCGCTGGGCAGCAAGAAGCCGGTCCATCCCAATGACCAGGTGAACCTGTCGCAGTCGACCAACGATTCGTTCCCCTCGGCAATGCACATCGCGGCTGCCGTCGGTGTGCGGCAGCGGCTGATCCCGGCGGTGCAGCAGCTGCACGATGCGATCCATGCCCGCTCTCTCGAGTGGGACGGCATTGTGAAGATCGGGCGCACGCACATGCAGGATGCGACGCCGCTGACGCTTGGGCAGGAGTGGTCAGGGTACGCGAGGATGCTGGCAGACAATCTCGAGCGGCTGGATGATGCGTTGAAAGGCGTGTATCGCCTGGCTCTGGGAGGCACGGCGGTGGGCACTGGCATCAACGCGGCTCCGGGATTCGCTGAAGCCGCGGCTGCCGAGATCGCCGCGCTGACGGGATTACCCTTCGTGACCGCTCCGAACAAGTTTGCCGTGCAGGGCGCTCATGATGCCCTGGTCCATCTCTCCGGCTGCCTGCGCACGCTGGCCGGGTCGCTGTTCAAGATCGCCAATGATATCCGGCTGCTGGCGTGCGGGCCACGCGCGGGCTTTGCGGAGCTGCTGATCCCGGAGAACGAGCCTGGATCATCGATTATGCCCGGCAAGGTGAACCCCACCCAGGCTGAGGCTCTCACCATGATTGCGGTGCAGGTCATGGCGAATGACGTGGCCGCAGGATTCGGCGGCGCTGGCGGCTATCTCGAAATGAACGTGTACAAGCCGTTGATGATTGCGAACAT
The DNA here is from genome assembly GCA_049802575.1 of Acidobacteriaceae bacterium. Classification (GTDB taxonomy): domain Bacteria; phylum Acidobacteriota; class Terriglobia; order Terriglobales; family Acidobacteriaceae; genus Palsa-343. Next base: position 14,221 of record JBARMS010000203.1, read on the forward strand.
CATGCAGTCCATTCGGCTGCTCACCGACGGATGCGCGCACTTTCGCCGGTATCTCATTGAAGGAACCAGGCCCAACCACAGGAAGATCCAGGAGGATGTCGAGCGTTCGCTCATGCTGGTGACTGCCCTTACGCCGGCGATCGGCTACGACAAGGCGGCGGAAGTGGCACACTACGCTGCAGAGCGCGACCTGACGCTGAAAGCCGCGGCGCTCGAGCTTGGCTATTGCAGCGAGGAGCAGTTCGATCGGCTCGTCGATCCGGCAAAGATGGTGCATCCGTCTGCAGGATCAGAATAGTTTCCGGCCTGCCTGATCTGCGATGGAGGGTGGCCTGTTCGGCGGCCGGCACTCAGAGTGACTGGGCCTCGATGTAAAGCGTGCCCGAATAAGATCCGGCGGGCAGCTGCGGCTGGCTGGCCAGGTTGATTTCGAGGCTGAGCGCGTCGGTGCGCGAGCTGGTGCCGGAATATAGGAAGAAGCTCTGCGAGAGCAGTTCGAGGCTAGCTCCGGCGCCGCCGAGCGGATTGGATTGCGTGAACGCCGTATAGCTAGTCGGGATTCCGGTTGTGACTTCGCCGAGCACTTCGGATGAGGGAATATCGACCACAGGCGAGCCCCCGGAAAGCGCTGCACCCGAGCTGACGAAATAGCCGTAAACGTTGATCGTGCAGGTGAACAGGCAAAGGGTGCCGCTCCAGGAAGTGGTGATATTCACCGGCGCGGAGCCAATGGCGACGCCTTTCGAGACCAGCTGGAAGTGGACGTTCGATGGGGTGACCGAAATGGACAGCGAGCTGACGGCGGTTGCAGGCGCGGTTCGAACTGGGCTGACGCGCACCGCCTGGGCGGCGGAGTTTGCAGCAGGAAGCGTGAGCATGCCTGCCAGAATGACCGCGCCGATGATCCCCTTCGCCATCTCGAACCTAACTTCTGCCGTCTTGTGCGGATAACTCAACAAGCTCAGAAATAACTTGAGTGACATAAGGCCTTAAGCGCCGCCCGGTGTAGCGCGTTCCACAACGATTATCGTTGCAGGTCCGCTGTTTTCAGCGCTGCTGTGGATTTCTGTAGGCGCAGAGACGATGCGCCAGGAGGATCCGTCGAGAAACTGTGAGGGCAGCACTCTCAGCTCGTGAATGCGCGGCTTGCGTTCTCTCACGAAGAATATCCCATCGTCGTTGGTGTAAACCAGCAACTTGTCAATCGCGACGGCTGCGCCGGCAACCGGATGGCCGGCGGCATCGACTACCGTTCCGCTGACGATGCTGGAGCCGATGGCGCCCTCAGCCAGCGTGGGCTCTCCGCTGGTCGCGCCCCAGGAACCCTGGTGTGCGACGACGGTTTGTTCGTCTGCCGTGTAGCGAAGGCTGCCGTCGGGAGCGACGAATGTCGAGCCATGCACTATGACGCCGCGGAAGACGTGGATCCGGACGTCCATAATGAGCGCCTGTTCGAAGGGCCCGTTGATGCGTTCGGGGACGTAGTAGGTCTGGTATTCCGCGCTGACGCTGGCGACGTTGGACAGGAAACTGCCTCCAAACGAAACGGTGGTCTGACCATGCGAGCGGGTGACGAGCTCCGAGACGTTGAGCCGCGGCGTGAGCGTCTCAGTGAAGTTGGCAAGGAAGGAGCGCGTTCCGGAACCATCATCGGGGCGGCTCTCGAGATAACTCGCCGTCGTCTGGAACCGGGCGAAGAAGTTACGTCCGGCGGTATAGGCGGTCGCGTTATCCCAGTGGCCAAGATAGGTGGAGTGATAGAACGAAGCGGAAACGCTGGTGCGCTCAACCGAGGCGCTCCCGGACAGGGAATTGACCGTGGAACGCACGGTTGCCGTCGAGTTCGTTACCGGCGAGAGGAAGTTCTGGCGGCCGGCGCTGAAGCCGAAATACTTCATCGGCTGCACGGTCACAAGGGCGTTTTCGCGATCAGGCTCGCTGAACAGCGGGGCGGCGACGGCGACCTGGCGGAACCGGCTGCCCGCGTCAATGTAGGCGGCCTTCACATCAATCCATGGGCGAAGGAAATCGAAACTGGCGGCTGCATACGGCTGACTGGCGCCCGCGCCAACAGAGACGGCCAGATGCGTTTTGTCCGCGGGCTGCCACTGCAGGCTTTCGATCGCGGTCACCTGGCTGGAGAACACCATGTTCGATGAAAACTGCAGTCGCGACAGGAGGCGGCGCTTGAGAAAGAGAATGCCCGAGGGGCTTTCGGCGCGCACGCCATCGACGAAGGGGCTGCTAAAGTCAGACGAGGTCGCGCCTCCGAAGACGAAGACATCGGTGTTGGCTATCCTGGTCGTGACGCCGGCTCCCAGCGCGACGAGATAAGCGCTGGAGTCAAAGACATCTGTGGGAAGGCGGAAATGGATATAGTCGCTGCCCGCCACATAGGTGGAATGGCCGATCATTTTCGTAAGATTGGCTCCGCCGACCAATTTGCCATCGACGATACCCGCGCCGAGTGAGGCGTCGTAACTGGGGCCGCGCGCCGTGAGGGTAGCCCCCTGCGCGTCATAGAGGCTGGAAGACCCGCCATTGACCTCGAAGACCTGCGCGCACAGCGGCGAGACCGCAAAAAAGATGAAAAGGGCCAGGGCGGCGATTTGAACTGTTCGGCCTTTCCCTGTGCCCTGCATTGTTCCCTCGCGCTACTGTCCGCCGGCACGGACCGCCTGTTGCAGCACGGAGTGCTCAAGCTGAAACCGGACGCTTTGCGGCGGTACCTTCTCGTTCCAACTCAGCTCAAGATGGCGTTTGCCGCCCGGAAGGAGGGGGAAACCGGGCGCCGTTTCGGTGTGGGGACCGGCTTCGATGCGCACTTCCTGCACGCGCTCGAGGTCGGGGCCGTGATTTTCGATATCGCAGATGAGCTTGTTGCTTGCCGTGCTCCAGGCTGCCGGTCCGACGGCGATTTCATTTTTGCCGAGCTGCTTCTTCGGGTAGAGATAGACCGTGTGGGGCAGCAGAATCCGGACATCGAGGCCGCTGGTATGGTGCAGCGAGGAGAAAACCGAATAGATGGTGAACCAGGCGGGCAACTTATCCGCGCTGGCGGAATAAAAAACGTAGTAGGTTTGGCCAGGATCGACGCGGAAACTCATGGCCGAGAGCTTCAGATGGATGTCCGGATCGAGGGGCCGGTAAACGCCGTTGCCGTCGGTAGTCACGTCGAAGCTTTTCGGCTCCAGCACGACCGCCAGGGGCTGCAGCGTGTTGTTGGTGAGGGCGATGCGTCCGGATGCCTTGACCTTGTACTCCACGATGACGGGCGAGACGGACTGCGCACACGCACAGCATCCGCAGAACAGAAGCGCGAGGCCCAGGAATTTTCGCAGCACGACTGATTGCCTCCGGAAAAACACGAGCAGCGCCCTCCCGCGCGGGAAGGCGCTGCGGTTGGGCCTAGAGAGCCTGCGCCTGCAGGTTCAGGGTGCCCGTGTAGGTACCCGCCGGTACGGTGTTAACGCCGGTCAGGTTGATCTCGAGGTTCAGGTTGTCAGTCCGGCTGAAGCTGTAATTGGAACTGGTAATCGGCGTCGACGTGAGAACCAGACTGGCTCCCGATACTCCCAGGGCCGGGCTCGTGGTCGTTTGCGTGAAGGCCGTGTAGGTGGTCGGCGATCCCGTTGTCACCTGGCCGAGCACTGCGGACGAAGGGATATAGGACGGTGTGGTGGCGCCATTCGTGAGGGCCTGACCGGCAGTTGCGAACCAGCCCGTCAGCGTCACATGCGCGCGGCTGGATTGCAGCGCCCACGTCTGAGTGATCGCAACGGTCTGGCTATTGCTGGTGCCAAGCGGAACGAGGGTGAAGGTGGCCGTGCCCGGGGTTGCGGATATGGTCAGCGATTCGGCCAGGTTGGCGGTCAGCGCGACGGTTGCAGAGTTGGAATTCAGCTGGCCGTAAGCCACCGGGGCTGACAGCAGGAAAGAGCCCAGGCCAAGGGTCAGCCCGGCAGCAAAGAGTTTCGAAAGACGCGACATGTTTTAAGGTCTCCTCCAGAGAATTTCTGGCATGAACGGAAAACTGGGATTGAGTCCCGAGTAGCTTCAGTAAGTATGCCAGGCTGAGAAGACCGTATACGATCCAAATGGGTGATTCGCTGCCACGAAGATGGGACAGAGGTAACTAATCCGTGTAAGAGCCTGAAAATAGGGGTCTTATACCACGAAAGTAAGTTACTAATGTTCCATATCGCGATTTACTATTGGCGCTTTGATGGATAACCGGCCATCGCTAACAAAACACGGTGTTTGCCGCCGCGTGGCGGAGGCCTGGTGCAGCAGGGTCGGGGGTTTCTGGCGTATCGAATGTCACCATGATCACAGCGCCTGGGCCAGGATAAAGACCGGAGAAGAGGGGACGCCGGGAGATGCATTATCGTCCGGGTCAATACCCAACTGAATGCTGTCGGTGCGACTGCCGGGATAACTCGTCGGACCCACGGGCTGTGCGATGGCAGGCCAGTCTGTCTCATTCTCGGACACACCGGCGCGTGCGCGCAGAACCAGCCCGCCGCTTGCACCCGCTGCCGGGGCAGAAAGGGGATCGCGGGCGAACGTAGTCAGTCCGGTGGAGTAGCCCGTCAGGCGCAGTGTGGTGCAATTCGCAGGAATCGTCCACGCCGTGGTGACCGTGAGGGACTGCCTGGCGGCCCCGTCGGAGACCGACTCCGATAAGACGGAAGGTGACGCGGAGACGGAAAGAGACTCGAGGGTCGCCACCAGCGAAACGGCCGCGGGTCCCGACGTCAACGCCGCAAGACGGCCGGGCGGACGCGCATCCCACTGCGCCCGTGCCGGCGAAGCCAGCAGAAGGAGGGCTAACAGCGCAGCGCACCGAAGCATCAACCCAGTGCCGCGAGCGTACATGGAATTCTCCGGACCAAATTGCGTCTCGGCTGAACTATCGGCGGTGCGGGCACGAAGATGAGAGAAATCGAATCATCAGGGGCCAAGGCGAAACAGAAAGCCGTCCGTGTCTGGCTTTCCTGCAGCTACTCAATACAACGCAGTCACCGTCAACGCTGTGGTCAGCGCGGGACGCAAGCTACAACTTGGATGCTACCGCGGCCGGGGCAGAACCGCGTGTAACTCTGGTAATCATTGATTACTATTGAGTGTTCTTTCTATTACCGTATTAACGCTCTGGATAGGGGACGGATTTCGGCCGCGTGACACGCAGGCCCCGGGCCGGATCATTGCAGTCCTTCACGATGTTTCGGAACGATCGTGCCGGCAGGAAACAAGCATTCCAGCACACCGTGCCTTCCCAGCCGGGCTGCCCGCGGGGCAGGCACGATGTCATTCGCTTGTCATCAGATTGTCAAATGCGGGCCGAGCCCTCGGAAATCACGGCAAATTGGCGCACAATCATCTCAAACCGGAGACTTTCGCGAGAATCTGCGGACGGGTCCGGTCTATCCCCGTTTATGGCAACCATCCTGGTCATCGAAGACGACGCGCGCATTCTGAAAGCGCTGGAGCGGCTGTTTGTCGCGGAGAATTTTGACTTTCGCAGCGCCACCGACGGTGCGGAAGGACTGAAGCTGGCGGCCAGCGCCGCGCCCGACGCTGTGATTCTCGATCTGATGCTGCCGGGGATGTCGGGCCGGGAAATATGCCGGACGCTCAAGCAATCGTTGCCCGAAACCCCGGTGATTATTCTGAGCGCGATCTCGGAAGTCGCCGACAAGGTCCTGCTGCTGGAACTGGGCGCCGACGATTATGTCACCAAGCCCTTCAGCCCACGGGAGTTGCTGGCGAGGGTGCAGGCCGCGATCCGCCGCTCGAAGCGCTCGCGCGTGCGGCCAACCGTTGCATTTGGCGACGTTGAGGTGGATTTCGCCCGAATGCAGGCGACCCGGCGGGGAAGCCAGGTGGCTCTCACCGCGCACGAATTCAAGCTGCTGCGCTTTTTCCTCGACAATCCGGAGCGCGTTCTGACGCGCGAAGAACTGCTCAACGAGGTCTGGGGCTACAATTCCTATCCTTCGACGCGCACGGTGGACAATCAGATTCTGAAGTTGCGGCAGAAGCTGGAGCCGAATCCGGCGGAGCCCGTGCATTTCTGCACCGTGCATGGCGCCGGATACCGGTTTTTGCCGGCGCCGCAGTAGCAGTCCGGCGGATCAGGAGGCAGAGCGGCGGTGGTCATGCGGATGCGAACGACACTGATCCTGTGCATGCTGTCAGTGTCGTTTGGGATGGGCTCGCTCAGCCTGGTGGCCGTCCACAGCATTCTGCGCAAGCAGATTCGCGCCGATGTGGCTGCCGACCTGCAGCGGTCAATCGTCACGTATCGCAACATTCGCGCACAGCAACAACAGACGCTGGAACGCGAGGTATCGCTGCTGGCTTCGCTGCCGGTGCTGAAGTCGCTGATGACGACCGCCGATCCGCGCACCATCCAGGACGGTGCGGCTGGTTTTTCGCGCCTGAGCGGAGGCGATTTGTTTGCTTTGGCCGGGCCGGACGGCGCGGCGATTGCGGTGTATGAAGGCGGAGTGTCCGCAGGAGTGGATCCGCGGCCGCTGATTCGCCCCCAGGTCTTTACCAGTGCTCTGCAGCAATGGGTGCTTCTCGGCGGCCGCCTCTATGCGGTCGCGGCGCAGCCGCTGTACTTCGGTTCTGAAGCCAGCGGAACGCGGCTTGGTTATGTGCTGCTGGGCTCCTCGGTGAACCGGCGCATGGCGCAGGAAGTGAGCCAGGTGGCCGCGGCCGACGTGATTTTCTGCGCGAACGGCGCGCGCGCGGCCACCACTCTGGATGAGCGCGACCCCGTGCTGGCCGCGCTGCATCCGCCGGCGTCGTACGATTCCGCCGGTCAGGACATCTGGGTGGGCCGCCAGCACTTCGTGGGCGAAGCCGCGCTGCTGTCAGGGCCGGCCGATCCCGCGGTGCAGCTGGTGGTGCTCAAGTCCTTCGATCGCGCCAGTGCATATCTGAATCGACTCAACCGCGTGCTGCTGGCGCTGGGCGCGCTGCTGCTGGTGATGAGCGCGCTGTTCGCGATTTGGCTGGCGGCGACGATCACCCGCCCGCTCGACCGGCTGGTGGCCGGAGTGCGGGCGCTGGGAGCAGGCAACTTCGACTATCAATTGCGGCAGGCCGGCGCGAGGGAGATCCGCGAGCTGGCCGATGCCTTCGACCGCATGCGGCGCCGGCTGCGCGACACCCGCCAGGAACTGGTGGCGGCGGAGCGCCTGGCGACCATCGGCCGCATGGCCAGTTCCATCTCCCATGATTTGCGGCATTATCTCTCGGCGGTCTATGCAAACGCCGAGTTCCTCGGCTACGGCTCGGAGGATGCGAAGGAGCGCGTCGAACTGCTGACGGAGATTCGTCAGGGAGTGCGCGGGATGACGGACCTGATCGAGTCCCTGCTGCTTTTCAGCCGCACCGGAAAGAACCTCCACCTGAGCTGGGAGTCGCTGCCGTTTCTGGTGGAGCGATCGGTGGGGCTGGTGCGCGCGCATCCCGACGCGCAGAACGTGGGTTTTATCGTGGAGCCGATGCCGCAGATCGAAGTGTGGACCGACACGCTGAAGATTGAGCGTGCTCTCTACAATCTGCTGCTGAATGGCTGCCAGGCGGCACGGCTGGGCGCGGGGCCGGCGCAGATTCGCGTTTCAATGATCGACGAGGTCGATCGCTATTCCGTTTGCGTGGGGGATAACGGGCCAGGCGTACCGGATTCGATCCGCGAGGCGCTGTTTCAGCCGTTTGTGAGCGAAGGCAAGGCGAGCGGGATCGGCCTGGGCCTGGCGCTGGCGCACAAGATCGCTCAGGAGCACGGCGGCGAAGTGCGCCTGGAGCGGTCAGAGCCGGGACAAACCGTCTTCACGTTATCGCTCGCGAAATCGGCGCTGCGGGAACTGGCTGCCGCGGCTCAGTCCCAGGAAGCGCCCGTCACCGCAACCCAGACCGCCGAGGTGCATGGCCTGGCAAAGGGGATCGCACCATGAGACGACCTTCGACGCTTCGCATCGCGGTCCTTATACTCGGGATCGCAACGCCGGCTCTCCGGGCCCTCGCTCAGCAGCCCCCCGACTCTGCGCCAGCGGAACTGGAGCGGCACATCGACCAGCTGAGCAGCAAAATCGACAGCATGAGCCGGCAACTAACGGAATCGCAAGACCAGATGCAGGCGATGCGCGCTGAGATCGAGAGCCTGCGCAGCCAGCTTTCCGAGAGAGACCAGGGCGCGGAGGCGGAGCAGGCCGCGTCCTCCCTCCGCGGCGATGTGCAGCAATTGCAGGAGAAGACGGATGTGCTGGCGTCGGAAGTGCGAACGCATGATCAGACCAAGGTGGAGAGCGCGTCGAAATATCCGGTGCGGTTGTCAGGGACCGTGCTGTTCACGTCGGTAGCGCTCAGCGGGCGCACGGACAACGTGGACCTCCCGATTGTCGCGCTCCCTCAGACGCCCGGCGAGCCTTCGGGCAGTCTCAGCGCTACGGCGAGGCAGTCCATTCTGGCTGTCGATGCGGTGGGACCGCACCTGTGGGGTGCGCAATCTTCGGCGGCGGTGAGTGTCGATTTCTTCGGTGGCAACCCGTACGCGGATTACACGACCGCGGCAGGCACGGTGCGTCTGCGGACGGCCCGCGGAATGCTGACGTGGCCGGATCGCGCCGTGACCGTTGCGTTCGAGCAGCCAATCGTTTCCCCGCGCAACCCCACATCGTGGATCACCGTGGGAGAGCCGGCTCTGGCGTGGTCGGGCAATCTGTGGACCTGGGCGCCCCAACTCGAATTCCGCGAAGACAATCTGTTGCCGCGCAGCCATCTGAGCGGCGAGTTTGCCTTCATCGACTCGCCGGCTCCAGGGCCCCCGCCTTCGCTGAGCGACCGGATTCCGAATGCCTCGGAAAACAGCCGGCAGCCCGGCTACGAGGCGCGGCTGAGTGAGAACCTGCCCTGGGGTGGGCGCGATTTCGTTCTGGGCGCGAGCGGCTACTACAGCCGGGAAGCGTTCGGATACGGAGCTCATGGGGACGCGTGGGCGGGCACGGCGGACTGGCAGTTGCCCGTCACGAAGGCCGTGGAACTCTCGGGCGAGTTTTATCGCGGACGATCGATCGGCGGCCTCGGCGGAGGCACCTTCAAGAATTACGTGAGCTACGACGGCGGCGCCTATTACAAGCCGCTCGATGCCGAAGGCGGATGGGGGCAGGTGAAGTTCATCCTCTCGCCGGAGCTGGAGGCGAACCTGGCCATGGGGCAGGACAACGGCTTCGAAGGCGAACTGCGCGACTCCGACCCGGCAACAGGGCCCAGCGGGTATCTGAATCTCGCGCGCAATCAGACAGCCCTGGCCAACGTCATTTACCGGCCGCACGCGTGGCTCCTCTTCTCCGCGGAATACCGGCAGATACGGAGCTGGCCCATCGCGGGCGACGCGAATCGCGACCACATTGTGGGCCTCGCCGCGGGGTATCTGTTTTGAGGATGCACCGAATCTGTTCCGCCGCCGCGGCATGCGCTCTGCTGATGCCTTCAGGCGGCCTTGCGGCCGAGGCGCAAACGGTCGACGTGCGCGCGCAGGTGGAACTGGTGCATCCTGGAGCGCACAAAGCCGCAGCGGCGGCGCGCGCTCATGACGTCGTGGTTTGGCTGGCTTCGACGGCCGCGGACACGCCGGCCGTCACGCCGGGACACTTCCGCATGGCCCAGAAGGACAAGATCTTTCATCCGCATCTGCTCGTAATTCCGCTGGGCAGCACGGTAGCGTTTCCGAATCTTGACCCGTTCTTCCACAACGTCTTCTCCCAATTCAACGGCAAGCGGTTCGATCTGGGACTGTATGAAGCGGGGAGCACGCGCGATGTGCACTTCGATCACGAGGGCGTCTCATATATCTTCTGCAACATTCACCCGGAGATGAGTGCGGTAATCATCACCCTGGAAACCCCGTGGTATGCGGTCGCTTCGCTGAGCGGCGCCGTAACCCTGCATGACGTTCCGCCGGGAAGCTATGAGCTGCATGTATGGACGGAGGACGCCGACGCCCCGCAACTGCAGGAGTTAGAGCGGCGCGTGCGTGTGAGCGCAGATCAGGACGACCTGGGCGTAATCCGCGTGGTCACGCGCGAGACCACGCCGGCGCACAAAAACAAATTCGGCGATGACTACCGGCCCGACGCATCGACGGCGTACTGAGCTTCAATCCCGTCCGGAGAGCGGAGGAGCCGGTTCTCCGCGCGAAGCGATGCCCGCGCCAGCCAGAAGCTCACTCCGTTCGTGAGAAATTTTGCGTCGACTTGCACCTGGGCAAACAGCCGGCGGGCGAGCCAGGCAAACTGGTGGAGGACGGAATAACCGGAGCCCCGGCGTTCGTCACGCCGATGCCGGACGCGCTGTTCCGCTCGGGAGGGCATGGTGAAAACGCTGGGCAATAAGGCGTGCCGCAGCGCATGCAGCTTCGAATCCCAGGAATCGGCCAGCAGGAATTGCAGCTGCCTGCCTTCCCGGGTTTTTCGATAGCTGGCCTCCAGCGGGCATCCTCCGAGGGTGTCAACCCAGCAGGTCAGGCGATCGGGAACCTGGGCAATCTCCTCGCACGCCTCTTCCGAGAGCCGCGCGGAGAACCACCTGTGCGCAAGCAGGAACGCCACGGCTTCTGCCCGGCGCAGCCGAGGCTTGTGCAGTTTCTGCCATTCGATCCAGAACGCCCCGTCATGCGCGCGGCGATCCAGGAACCTGGCCAGTTCAAGAACATGGTGGACGACGCATTCGCCGCGAAAAACATCGCGCAGGATGTGCAGAGCGAAATAGCCGAGCTGATCGACATCACGCAGCGACCAGAACTGAAAATCGCCGATGCGACGCTCCACGCGGCGCCGCCAAAAGGCCTCAGTCTCCGGAAGGGCGATGCGGGAGACGGCGCTGTTCCAGAGGCAGAAGTGGAGTTCGATTCCCAGCGGCAAGTCGGGATCGTACAGGTTGCCCTTCCATTCCCCTCCCGGCCGAACCAGCGTGGGCGCGTGGTCGGCAAAGGTGAAGTTGCAATCGCGCACGGGCGCGTATCCAATCGCCTCGAGCGCGGCCACCGCTGTATCGATGTGATAGGGGGGGACGTAGAAATCGACGTCGCTCTGGAGGCGAAACCGCGGCTCCTTCACATAATCGGGAGCCAGCGTGAACCCTTTGAGGACGACATGTGGCACGCGGGCACGATGAAGCGCCTCGGCCGCCTCGGTGTAGAGCGCCTGGCCGCCTGCCCAACGGCCCGCGTTGTCCGCAAGGTTGCGCCGGAGCCGCTCGACAACCCATGCAGGAAATCCGGCCGACGGCAACTGCGCGAGCGAGAGGGTCAGGTGCGCCCGATCGCAGACGTCCAGCAGCTTCCGCCATTCCGTGTCGTTCTGTTGCAGCAGCGCATCGGTGCTGGGCGCCGGCAACTGCAGCGCCTCCATGAGAGCTGCGAATTCGGACGGAATGCGCGCTGTCAGAACTCCGTTGCCGATGCGACGTGCGATCATCAGGTCTTCGTCCTTTCAAAAGGGGATGGCTCGTAACCTCACGGATGGCCGGCAACGGCGTCGTCCCCTGAGTGCACGCGTGGCTCGCCCAGGCTGCCCGCTGGCGGCAGATGGCGCAGGTATTCCACAATGGACCAAATCTCCTCGTCGCTCAGGATCCCGCGTGACGCCGGCATGCCGGAGGGCGCGATGCCGTTCTCGATGATCCACTTCAGTTGTCCGTCGGTGTAGCGTTGCACGCTCTGCGAGGCGAGCGACGGTACCGGCGGCGACATGCTCGCAGCGAAGGGAACGCCGGTGTTTTGGCCGTCCAAACCGTGGCAGACGATGCAGTAGTCGCCGAAGGCGATCTTCCCCTGGGCGGCAACCTCCGCGGATTGATCCAGCGGATTGCGATCTCCCTTTCCTCTGACCGTGATGTTGTGCTTGATCCAGTTCATGGACGCGGTTTCATGGGGGCCGGGTGCGCCGGCGCGGCAGCCGGGAATGCAGCAGCACGCCAGCAAGGCGCAGAGCGGCAGAACTGCTGTCGAGAGTTGGCGCATCAGTTCGCCGTGACGTGAATCGCGAAGGTCATGCGGCCGTGTCCCGAGCCGCAAAAGTGTCCGCAGCGTCCGGCGAAATCCCCGGGCTGTTTCGCGGTAAACGCCACATCGGCCGGGTGTGCCTTCGAAACGGCGGCATCGATGCCGAGCCCCTTGACCACCAGGCTGTGCGCCACATCGTCAGAAACGATATGCAGATGCACGGGTTCGCCGCTCTTTACGGTGATCTCCGCAGGTTCGAAGGCGAAGCGTTTGGCATGCACTTCGATCGTTTGTGCAGAGTCTTCCGCCGGAACCCGGCCGGCAGCGGCGAGGCAAGTGAAGCCCAGCGCCAGCGTCATCGCGATTCTTGTAATGCTCATGCTCTCCTCTGTGAAGCGACGGTCCGGGCATAGTGGCCGATGGTCTCGTCGCGGATGAGGTGAGCTTAGAAACTTCGCGGCGCGGCGTTGTCATGCAGTTGTCGCCGCGAAGTAACTTCTTGAAGCCGGCAACGTGACCCGCGCGCGACGACAGCGGTTTTTCCCGCGCTGCACAAAGAGGTGCAACCCGGTGACAACTGGCTGACAAGATGCGCGCGCGCGATCTTCATACTCAGCTTCAGCACCACAGACCCTGCAGCCCGTGAGGCACTTCGTTATGAATCTCTCCCGTTGGACGCGCGCCGTCGCGGTGACCGCCGCTCTCACTCTTCTGGCCGGTGCGGCGTTCGGGCAGACACCCGGCACCGGCGCGATCTCCGGCACGGTGTACGACTCCGCCAGTCACGTGCTCGTCGGCGCTGACGTCGTGGCTGTGGAGCAAGCCACGCAGAGGTCGCGCAGCGCGACGACCGGCCCCGAAGGCGACTTCCGCATTCCGCTGCTTTCGCCGGGCAACTGGACGGTGACCGTTGCGGCGCGGGGCTTCGCAGCCGCCCAACCTCTGTCCGTCATTGTGACGGTGAGTGCGGTGAGTTCGATCCGCGTGGTGCTGGCGCCAGCCAGTGTCAGTACTACGATTCAGATATCGGCACGCCAGGAGAACGCAGAACTGGAGACTTCCGCCCTCGGAGGCGTGGTAGACAAAACCGCCATCGAAGCTCTGCCCCTCGCGAATCGTAACTACACCCAGATCCTCGGCCTCTCGCCGGGCGTAGTCGTCGATTTGCCCAATGCTGCGCAACTCGGCCCCGGCACGGAGAACGTTGCGTCCGACGGCGCGATCCCGCTGGCAAATAACATCCAGTTCAACGGCATCGACGCGAACAACCTGGTGGAGAACTCCGCGGCAGCGGCCCAGAGCTATGAGGTCGGCACGGCGATCCCGGCCGTCGATACGATTCAGGAATTCCGTGTGCAGACAGCGAACTTCGACGCTGCCTATGGGCGCGGCTCGGGCGCCAACGTGGATCTGGTGAGCCGCAGCGGGTCGGATGACTTCCACGGCAGCCTGTGGGAGTTCGTCCGCAACAATCTGTTCAACGCGAACGATTTCTTCTCGAAGCTCGACGGCCAGCCACGCCCCGACCTGAAACAGAACCAGTTCGGCGCATCGCTGGGAGGCCCGATTCGCAGGAACCGGCTGTTCTTCTTTGGCGCCTATCAGGGTCTCACCGAGGTGAACGGGCTCGGTGATGAGCAGAATCCGATTCTGCCGCTTCTGACCAATGATCGCTCGGCAGCCACGCTGGGCGCGCAGTTCTGTCCCGCCGGGCATCTCGACGCTCAGGGCCAGCCGGCGTCCGGCTACTTCACCCAGGCAGGCGGAACGCAGGTGGCTTGTGACGGATCGAACGTCAATCCTGTGGCGCTGGCGATCCTGAACGCGAAGCTGCCCAATGGCAGCTACGCAGTGCCGAATCCGCAGTCGGTGCTGGCGGTCACGGGATCGGATGCTTCGGACCAGGTGCCCATGGGCCAGTCGACCTACGCGATCCCCGCGCATTATCGCGAAGATCAGTTCTCCATCAACCTGGACCAGGTATTGACTCCGAAGAACACGCTGGCGGGTCGCTTCTTCTGGTCGCGCGCGCCGACCGCCGAGCCATTCTCGCCCAACGCGGCCAACGTTCCTGGGTGGGGAACGAATGAGCTGAGCCGCAACACGATGTTCGTGCTGGCCGATACGCACGTCTTCCGGTCGAACCTCGCCAATATCGCCCGATTCGGCTACGCGCGATACGACGGTGTTTCGCAGGTTGCGAACCCGCTCACGGCCGCTGCCATCGGAGAAGGTACGCCGACCGGCGCGACTGGGGCTACGCTGCACGCACCGGGCCTGAGCGTCGGCGGATTCACCATCGGCGATGCGGGAACGCCGGCGGAATGGGAGGTCACCAACTCCTTCATCGCTCAGGACACGGTGGCGCTCACGCGCGGTCGCAACGATCTGCGTTTCGGCGCCGAAGTGAAGCGGCACCAGGTGGACGAGAACCAGCCGCAGCAGGTGGATGGCCTGCTGATCATCTCCGATTTTGAAGACTTTCTGCTGGGCCAAAGCGCCGCGCAGAATAACAGCCCCTTCGGATTGAGCAACGTCACCACCAGCATCGCGGGCGGCGGCATTTTCCGGCGCGATGAGCGTTACAACGACCTCGCCGGCTTCGCGCAGGACGATATGCGGCTGAAGCCGCGGCTGACCCTCAATGCCGGATTGCGCTATGAGATCTTCGGCGCGCCGTCGGAAATTCATGGCCGTCTGCCGAATTTCAACCCTAACATCGCGCAGTCGGGTCCGATCCCCGCAACGGGCACCTACAGCGGATTCACGCTGCCGTCGAATTTCCCCGGGGCGCTCCCAGGCGGTCTCGTCAGAACTCCGTTTTCGAGTCTGTACCGGACCCCTCGCGCCGATTTCTCGCCGCGGCTCGGCTTCGTATGGCAGATGACGCAGCAGCCGCTCGTGCTGCTGCGCGGCGGCTACGGCGCCTACTTCGATCGCCATTCCGGCAATCTTGCGGAGCAGACGCTGGCGCAACTCCCCTTTGCAACGCTGCAGTTCGTCGCGGGCAGCCCCAACGGCGTGGCCACGCTGCAGAACCCCTTCGTTCCGCTCATCCTGCCGCAGTCAAGCTACCCGCAATTCCAGCCGCGCACGCCGGTATCGACCCCGTTCATCGAAGGAACCAATCCCAACATGCTCGATCCGCGCACGCAGGAGTACGACCTGAATCTCCAGTACGCTCTGCCCCACGGCTATTTACTCGAAGTGGGCTACGTCGGCACGCAGTCGACACACCGCTCCGGCCAGATTGAATTCGATCAGGCGCTGCTGGCCAGCCCGTCGAACCCGGTGAATAGCCAAACAAGCAACTCCATCGCGAACGTCCCGGCGCGCATGCCGATCCAGGGTGTGAGCGAAGGCTCGCTCTTCTCAGACTCCGTTTTCGTCGCGAATTACAACGCGCTGCAAGTGAGCGCGCGGCGCCAAATGAGCGCCGGTCTGCAACTGCAGGCAAGCTACACCTGGTCGAAGAACCTGGATGAAGTGAACGGCGAGTCGGGTACCGATCTCTTCGAGCTACAGTTGCCCACCAACAACCAGCACGATCTGCGTGGCTCGTCCTACGGCCCGGCGGGCGACGACCGCGATCAGCGGCTGGTGGTCAGCTTCGACTGGGCTGCGCCCGCGTGGACGCGAGGACCTGCCCTGGCGCATCACATTTTGTCCGGCTGGCAATTCTCCGGGGTGGGCCTCATCCAGTCCGGCATCCCGCTCAGCGTCTTCGATCCAAATGCCGGTTCCGTCTATGGACTGCTCAGCAGCCAGAATCGCGCCGAGCGCACAGGCCGCAATCCGCAAACGCACGGCTCGCTCGACTCGCGCGTGAACCACGGCTATCTCGACCCGGCAGCCTTCACGCGTGCCCCGGAAGCGCCCAGCGGCACCAGCCTCGCCGATCAGGATTTCGGCAACAGCGGCGTGGGCTTCGTTCGCGGGCCGGGCCAGCACAATATCGATGCCGCCGTGGAGCGCGCGTTTTCGGTGACGGAGAGCAGTTCCTTCCATTTCCGGACGGAATTCTTCAACCTGACGAATACGCCTCAATTTGGGAATCCCAACACCACGCTCGGCTATGGCGACCCAACCCAGCTCAATCCGGTGGCCAGCCCGTTGTTCGGGCGGATCACGAACACCGTGACGAATCCGCGCCTCATCCAGTTCGCCCTGCGCTACCTGTTCTAGAACAGAGGAGCTTGCTCGATCGCTGTTGCTGAGCCCACTCGAGGAGACCTGAGATGATGACGATCCAGGAAATTGAATTAGCCTGCGCCGCCGCACAGCCGCTGGATGTTTGCCGCCATCCGATTGAGGTTCCTGACGCAACGCAGCGCAAGCGGTTCTATCCCTTCGGATTCCCCATCGAAGTGCGCACCAACAGCGCCGAAATCCTGGCCCAGTTCGACGAATCATTTCGCGTCTTCGAGAAGCGCTTCGACACGAAGCCGGTCCTGATCGATGTGCATGTGCTCGACGGCGATGCGACCGAGTGTCCGCCCACGCCGGAGCACCAAATGATGATGCCGCTGCTGGTGTGGATCGCCAACCCCACCCACTTCGCCGTCGTCGATTTCGATCGCCTGCGCACCCAGATTGTGGTCTCTTCCGCGGCCGTCCGGAATCCGCTCTATCTCCGCTATTTTTTTCTCGAACCTGCGGCCACCTGCCACATCAGCTCGCGCTATACCACCCCGGTGCATGCGGGATGCGTCTCGCTGGACGGGCGCGGCCTGCTGTTGATGGGCGATTCCGGCGCCGGCAAATCCACGATGTCCTACGCGTGCGCTCGTGCCGGCTGGAGCTACATCGCCGACGACGCCAGCATGATGCTGAATCACCAGTCGCAGCGCATCGTCATCGGCAACTGCCACCAGGTGCGTTTCCGCCCCTCAGCCGCTGAGCTGTTTCCTGAGATTCGTGGGCTGGCGATCACCCCGCGCGCCGAGGGCAAACCGTCCATCGAGTTTCCCACCGCGAGCCTGCCGCATCTGCGCCTTGCCGAAGCAGCGCACGTAGACTACATCGTCTTCCTGAATCGCGCGTGGGAAGGCCCGCCGCAGCTCATCCCGTGGCGGCGCGACGTGGCGCGGCATTCGATGCGCCAGGCGGTGATCGGCACGCCCGAGTTGCGCAATCTGCAGTACGCCACCATTGAGCGCCTCCTCACCGCTGACTTGTTCGAGTTGCGTTACACCGATTTTTCCTCGGCCGTCGAGCGGCTGGAAACTCTGGTGCGGGAAGGCCGCTGATGGCTGCCCTGCCGCAGCCCGTCGCAGCGGCCGCGACCGAGGCGCCTTTGTGGCGCGCTCCTCAGGCATGGCTGCACCGGCAGCGGCTCAGCCGCGCCTTCTGGATCTACTTCGTCGCCGCATTTTGCTTTGACGCCGGCTTCGCCGTCTATTTCTTCCTCTTCAATCTGTACCTGCTCGATCTTCATTTCTACGAGAAGACCATCGGACTGATAGGCGGCGCCATAACGCTTGGCTCGGTCGCCGGAACGCTGCCTGCCGGTGTGGCAGCGCGCCGATTCGGGTTGCGCCCGCTGCTCGTCATCGCGTTCCTCGCTGCTCCGGCTGCAGGGGCGTTGCGCGCTCTATGGATAGGGGAGCCGGCGCAAATCGCGCTGGCGTTTTTGGCCGGTGCGGCCATGAGTGGCTGGACGGTCAGCTATCTGCCGGCGGTCGCCGGACTGACCACCCGCGAGAACCGGCCCAGCGCGTTCAGCCTGGTCTATGCGGCCAGCATCGCCTGCAGCTGCCTCGGCGCAATCGTCTGCGGCGACCTGCCGCTGAGGCTGCATCGCGCCGGAATCGATTGGCAGCCGGCCGCCATCAAGCGCGACATTTTGCTCGGATCCTGCGCCATTGCCGCTGCGGGCTTGGCCGCGGTGCTGCGTCTGCCGCCCCAGCCTCTGATGGCCGTCGCTGCGCATGAGGCGGATGTCCCCGGCCTCCGCCTTGCGAAAATCCGGCTCAGTCCGGCACTGCTGCGTGTCCTGCCTGTGCTCATGTTGTGGTCGATGGTGCTGGCCGCGTTTACGCCGTTCGCCAATGTCTATCTGGCGCACAACCTGCACCTCTCGCTGGAAAAGGTCGGCCTGCTCTTCGCCGTCTCGCAGGGCCTGCAGCTTTGCGCGATTCTGGTGAACCCGCCGCTCTTCGGAGCAGTCGGCATGGTCAACGGCATCGCGGCTACAGAGTTGGCAACGGCATTAGCCATGGGCGCGATGGCGCTGACGCCGAACCTTCGCCTCTCCGTCGGCCTGTACCTCGCATTTTCCGTACTGCAATGGATGAGCTCGCCGGGTCTCTACAACCTCCTGATGGATCGCACGCCGGAAAGCGAGCGCAGCACGGCCGCCGCCATCACCATGTTCCTGACGTCGCTGGTCAGCTCCGCGGCAACCGCTGGGGCGGGCTTCCTGTTCGCACGTGCTGGTTATCCCCGGGTGCTGCTCGGTATCGCGGTTCTGGCGGCTGTGGCGGCGGCGCTATGCCGGATCCTGCTCGGTTCGGAACGCCGCTCTCGTCCATAGCGGCGCTGACCCGCGGTGAGAACCGCCCGCGCATCCCGCCAATATTACGGATTCAGATATTGCAGCAGCTCCTGCTCGTCATGGCGGCTCAGATTGGCGCGCATGCGCATGTGCCGCACGATAGTCGCCGAGATGCGCGGGGAGAATCCCTCCGGCGCATTGTGGCAGCGCGAGCAATTCTGCCGGAAGACTCGTTCACCCTCGTCGCCGGATTGCGTTTCCATCGGTTTGGGCGCGGAATGGCTGGCTGGGTGCGATGCCTGCCGCGTATCCGGCGCGGAGTTTTGCGCAGTGCTGCTCCGCCCGCCGGCGAGGCCTCCGCCGACGACCGCGAGCAGCAGCATTCCTGTCAGAGAGGCTTTTCCGCTCACAGGCCTTTTCCTTTCCAGGCAGGGAAGAGGAAGCGATACACGATGCCCGTTTCCCATACGTTTTCGTTTCTCGTCGAGGAAAACTGCCGCGCGTAGCTGGTGAGGATGCGCACGTTGTGCGGCAGGTTATAGTCGAGGCCGAAGTCTGCGCGCTGCGTGTTGACCAGCGGCACGTTGTCGCTGCCCGTCTGATTCAGGCGAAATGTCTGCTGCATGCGGAAGACCGGTTCCAGGCGTCCCCAGAAGCTGTCCTGTCCGCCGAAAGCCGCGAGCCGGTAATCCGCTTCGGACCAGTAGCCGATCGCGTGCTGCCCGCGCGCAAACTCCGAGCGCAGACGGAAATTCGTGTCCTTCGGCTCCCAGCAAACATGCGCACCGGAAAAGTTTTCCTGCGCGCCTTGCAGCAGGCGCGTGTACGATGTGCCGATTTCGAGACGCTGCGCGGGAAGATAGAGATCGACGCGTCCGCCGGAAGAGCGGTCGGCGCGGAATTGCGGATTGCCGCTGCGCGCCGAGAACCAGGCCGCGTAGTCGATGGAGTAGCTCGCGCGGGAAATCGCCGATCCGCGCAGCTGTCCACCCAGCCCCGAGCCGGACCCCACGACTCCCAGGCTCGCGATGAGCGGGCCATCCTGGAAATTGCCGATCCACACGGGCGACAGCCGCTCATTGTACGTGCCGAAGGGCAGCAGGTAGCTGCCGCCGATGATGGTGACGTGCGAAGATGCCGGCACCGCTCCTTCGAGATAGGTGAGGCCAATAAAGTGCGCATGTGTGTAGCCTTCACTGCCGCCGCTCGGCGAGAAGGTTTCAAGCAGGGCCGCGCGCGATTCAAAGAACAAGTGCCGGCCCACAGGTACAGCCGTCAGCGGCTCGATGATCGGATAGCACGTGGTGTTGCCGCTCGTGGTGCTCGAGAAAAAGGCGACGCCGCCGGAGAGAAGCGGCGTGCTCTGAGCGGAGGCGTTGAAGAGTGTGCCGAGGGGGATGAGGCAAAGAACGATGAAGCATCGTAATCGCCCAGCCTTGCGGCCGTGAATGGCAGCGTAATCCTGCATGAGGATTACGCTATCGATCGGGAGCCGCCGGTGTGTTCGCGCCCGGTCTGCTCTTTGTCACTTGATTGTCACGCCGCTCGGGCAACACGCGCAATCGCACATTCGCATTCGAACGAAGTGCTGCAGCTTCGACAATGTGGGCCGCGAGAGCGGTTCGTCGCTCCCCGAGCGAATGACCTCGATTCAACTCAATTGAGTTATCATCGAGGCGCCAATCGATCTCGCGGAGGAGTCATGGTAAGGACCGACCGCCGCACTTTTTTGACTGTCTCGGCGATGACGGCCGCTTCAGCCGCAGTACCATTCCTGTCCGCGCGTGCCGCCTCCAGCGCATCAACCATGCGCGCATGGCGCACTGCGGGCCAGCAGCGCTTTCAGCCGATCGACGCGCCAGGCTGGCAAACCGGAGTTCCCGTTTCCCCGTTCAGCATTCGCCTCGATCCCGCCCAGCGCTATCAGCGCGTGCTTGGCTTCGGGGCTGCTCTCACTGACGCCTCCTGCTACCTGCTCCAGCAACTCGACGAGACCCGCCGCGCGGCACTGCTGGAAGAGTGCTTTGGAACCGCGGGGTTGAGGCTCTCCGTCGCTCGCACAACTGTTGGCGCCAGCGACTACTCGCTGAGCGCCTACAGCTACGACGACAGCGCCACACCGGATCCTGACCTGCAGCACTTCAGCATCGAGCACGACCGGGCCTACATTCTGCCCATGCTGCGCGCCGCCCGGCAGGTCAATCCGGACTTGTACTACTTCTCGTCGCCCTGGTCTCCGCCTGGGTGGATGAAGGCTGGCGGCTCGCTGCTGGGCGGCTCCATGCGCAGCCACTATTTTCCGGCCTACGCGCAGTACTTCGTGAAATTCCTGCAGGGCTACGCGGCCGAGGGCGTGAAGATCCAAGCGGTCACCGTGCAGAACGAAGTGGATACCGACCAGGATGGCCGCATGCCCCAGGCGATGTGGGGCCAGGAATACGAGATCAACTTCGTCAAGGGACATCTGGGACCGGCGCTGGAAAAAGCCGCGACCGGCACGAAGATCTGGATCCTCGACCACAATTACAATCTGTGGGGCCGCGCCGTCGACGAACTGGGCGATCCCGATCTGTACAGGTATGTGGATGGCGTGGCGTGGCATGGATACGTGGGTTCTGCGGACGCGATGACCCGCGTGCACGATCTCTTCCCCGACAAAAATGCGTATTGGACCGAGGGCGGCCCGGATGTCACCGAGCCGGATTACGCCACCAACTGGGCGAAATGGTCGAGCACCTTCACAGGCATCCTGCGCAACTGGGCTCGCTGCATTGTGAGCTGGAACCTGGCGCTGGACGAAAAAGGGCGTCCTGACATCGGACCGTTCTCGTGTGGCGGCGTCGTCACGCTCAACTCGAAGACGCATGAAGTGACGCGCAGCGGCCAATACCACGCATTCGCCCACTACTCGAAGACCATCCAGCGCGGCGCGCAGGTTCTGGCGACCTGGGGCGATCTTCCGCACATCGATCATGTTGCCGCGGAGAATCCCGACGGCAGCCGTGTGCTGATTCTGACCAACCGGGGAGACGACCGGGATGTGCAGTGCGCGCTCGACAACCAGGCTCTAGCTCTGACGCTTCCGCCGGACTCTATCACCACGCTGCAGTGGTGACTCACGAACTGCTCCGTCCGGAATCCGCTACACTCAGCGCTGCAGAGACTCATCGCCCATGCAGATCCTTCTGCAAAACGCCACACTGATTGACGCCGCGTGGCCGGAGGCCCGTCAGGGCAGTCTCCTCGTCGAAGACGGCCTCATCCGCGACCTCGACGCATCGCCGCAAGCCGCCTCCCTCCAGCCTGATCGTCAGACCATCGACCTCGGCGGTCGCGCCGTTATTCCTGGCCTCATCGACTCGCACGTCCATGTCATGGCCTCCATGATGGACCTTGCCGCCAACGCGCAGCTTCCTGCGCCGCTCGCCATCCTTCGGGCCGTGCCGATTCTCAACGGCATGCTCGAGCGCGGATTCACGACCGTCCGCGATACCGGCGGCGCGCACCCCGCTCTTGCCGAAGCCATCGCACAGGGACTGACGCCGGGACCGCGTCTCTTCACATGCGGCAAGGCGCTCTCCAAAACCGGCGGCCACTCTGATGCGCGTCCGCGCTACGACACCGGCGACGCCAACCCTTGGACGGCGAACGCGGGAGCCCTGGGCCGCATCGCCGACGGCATCGACCAGGTCCGCCTCGCCTGCCGCCAACAGCTCCGCGAAGGAGCAGCCTTCATCAAGATCATGGGCAGCGGCGGAGTCGCCAGCCCCACCGATCCCATCCACTGCTATGGCTACACGCCGGACGAGATCCGCGCCGCCGTGGATGAGTGCCGCGACGCCCACACGTACGTCGCCGCGCATGTTTACACCCCGGACACCATCACCCGCGCCGTTGATTGCGGTGTCCACTCCCTCGAGCATTGCAATAACATCGACGCCGCGGCCGCTCGGCGCGCCGTGCAGGCCCAGGCCGTAGCCGTCCCCCACCCTCGTCACCTACGAGGCCCTCGCGCAGGACGGTCCCGCTCTCGGCCTGCCGGCCGCCTCCATCGCCAAGATTGAAAACGTCCGCCGCTCCGGCCTGGAAAGCCTCTCCATCCTTCGCGACGCCGGCGTCACCATGGCTTACGGGACCGACCTTCTCGGCCCCACGCATATCCGCCAGAGCGAAGAGTTCGCCATTCGCGCCCGCGTGCTGCCCGCGCGCGACATCCTCGCCAGCGCGACCACCATCGGGGCCAAGCTCGTCGGCATGGAAGGCCGGCTGGGTACGCTCGCTCCCGGCGCCATTGCGGATCTTCTCGTCGTCCAGGGCAATCCTCTCGACGACATCACCCTCCTCGCCGATCCAGGAAAGAATCTTTTCCTCGTGATGAAGGACGGTGTCATCCGTCACCGTCGCGAAATCTGAATCGACGCGGAGTAGCCGCTCCTTTCACGACAACGTGGTCGCGGCTAGGCGCGGTCCAGCTCCGACGCCGAGTCTTCGTCGAGAAAAATCGTCACATCGGGATGCGTGCGGAGGATCGTCGCGGGACATTCCGTCGAAAGGTCATCGCTCAGGGCGCGCCGCATGATCCCCGCTTTGCGTTTCCCCGGGACCGAAGCAATCAGTTTTGGCACTTGCAGCAGCGTCGGAATCGTCAGCGTCAAAGCTCGTTCCGACACCTGATCGAAGCTCGGAAACCAGCCTTCTGCAACCTGCTGCTCGCGGCAAGCCCGATCGAGCGAGACCACCTTCATCGGCTCGGGATCGGCAAAGTCCGCTTCGTCAGGATCGTTGAACGCCAGATGTCCATTTTCTCCGATGCCCAGCAGACAGATTTGCGGATCGGTCGCGCGTAGCTTCTCCACATACTCGCGCCGCACCCTGTCCAGATCGGAAGCGCTCCCATCGATTTCATGGAACGCCGCCATCCAGACGCGGCTCGTCAAATTGTCGCGCAGGTAGCGGCGGAACGAGGCCGGATGATTCCCCTCGATGCCGACGTATTCATCCATGTGGAATCCATGCACCTTTTTCCAGGGCAAATCGGGTATGGAGGTCAGAGCATGCAGCATCTCGATCTGCGAAGCTCCGGTGGCGAAGAGGATGCCGAGGGCATCCCGCCTCGCAGCCATTTCCCGCAGCGCGTCCGCGGCGCATTCCGCTGCGGCTCGGCCCAGGGCCTGCGCGGTCGGATAGATTCTTGCCTTCACAGCGCCGACGTTGAAGCTTCTGCATGCCATCCCTGAATCCTCTCACCACAGCGGATTCGCCAGAAGGCTGGCTCCGCTTAGGGCGTCTCTCCCCGAACAAGGACTTGAACGACCTCGATCTCGTCCCCGGCCCGCGCCCACCGAAATTGCACCAGATCGGCATCGGCGCCCACGCGCAGCACTCCACGGCCACCCACAAATCGTCCAGGATTCTCCGTGGCCATCCGAACCGCATCGCCCAGCGAAAATCCTGATAGTCCTGCGACGGTGGCGATGCCTGCCGTCAGAGGCAATCCCGCGCCTGCCAGCCAGGGCGTACCGGGAATGCCGATTCTCCCCTCAGCCGTCAGTTCCACCGTTCCTCCCACGGATGTCTCATAGACCCCCAGCGGCATTCCTGCGAGAGCCACGGCGTCCGATATCAGAACGCAGCGTTCTGTGCCCTTGGCGCGCAGCATGGCCTTCAGAGTCTCCGCTGGAAGGTGATGTCCGTCGGCAATGAAACTAGCGGTGAGGCGATCGTCCGCAAGCTGCGCCCACAGAAGATTCGGATGGCGCGGCAAGGCATCTGCCACGCCATTGCCCAGATGAGTCGACAATACCGCCCCCGCCTCGGCCGCCGCATGGATGCGCGAAGGCTCGGCATCCGTGTGACCGATCGCGACCCGACAACCGCGGCTCGCCAGATGGGCGATGTACGGCAGCGCCGCATCCCAGTGCGGTGAAAGCGTCACCATTCCCACCAGTCCGTCGCTCGCCGCTTGCCAGCGCTCGAATTCTGCAATGTCCGGGGGCCGGATGTCGTCACGCGGATGCGCTCCCCGTGGCCCCTCTGCAGGCGACAAATGCGGCCCCTCAACATGGACAAACGGAATCACGTGCTTCGCAAGCGGCGAGCGGCTGCGCGCCTCACCGATCGCGCGCAAAGCCGCGACGATCCGATCTTCTGATGCGGTGATGATGGTTGGGACAAAGGTCGTGACTCCGACAGCGAACAGCTTGTACATCAAGGCGATCACGACATCCGGCGTAACGGTCTGCGCATTCAGATCGCAGCCCGCATAACCGTTGACCTGCAGGTCGATGAATCCCGGCGACAGCCACAGATCGTTCCCGGAAACACGGGAATCCATGGACTGGATCACTCCATTCTCGGCGGTTACCTCAACGAACTCACCGCTGAAAGGATCACGCCCGCGAATGGACTTCCGAGTCCTCATGCATCCACCAGTATCATGGGACGCGGCATGAGATGGCTGTATTCCTGGCACGGGGCAGGGAACCAGGCTGCGCACGTCGAGACCGTTGGCATAGGCTTGAGCGGAACGCACAGCCCTCACTGCAGCCGTCCAATCCATTGAGAGGTTCCGGGGCTGACGATCCATCCTCGAAGCAGACGAGATTTTCTCCGCGGTGCGGGAGCTGCTGTCGCGGGCGCCGCTGCCTTTCCGGAATGGCTTGCTGCGGAAACGGCCCAATCGCAGGACGCAGCGTCCCGCGCGCGCGAGGTCCCCTCTGCTTCTCCGGCCGCCGCGCAAGCGAATACCGCGCGCCCCCACGCCATGCGCGGTCTGATGGTCGACGCGGCACGCGTTCCGGAGAAGCTCGAGTATTACTGGCGCGTTATCGACTTCTGCGCGGAATGGGGATTCAATACCCTCCACTTTCGCCTCGCCGACGACCAGGGAACCGCGCTGCGTTTTGCTTCGGTCTCGGGTCTCCTAACCCACAGGAACGCCTTTACGTCGGAGCAGCTGCGAGACCTGGCCGAGTACGGCCAGCGCCAGGGCGTCGATCTCCTTCCCGAGCTCGAGTCCTTCGGGCACACAGGTTACATCACGCGCTCACCCGCGTTTGCCCATCTGCTCGATCGCGATCCACAGGGCTCCTCGGAGTTTTCCGGCGTCTGCCCGGTGGATCCCGCGACCCTCAAGCTCATGACCAGGCTGTACGGCGAAGTCGCTTCCATTTTTCCCTCAGCCTGGCTGCACGGCGGGTGCGATGAGGTGAACTGGGGCGGCTCCGCGCGCTCGCGCCGGGTACTCGAGAGCCGCAGCCGCGCACAGATTTGGGCCGACTATCTGAACGCCCTGCATCGCGCTGCCGCCGACCTGCACAAGGACCTCATCGTCTGGGGAGACTTTGTCCTGCACAAGGAACCGCAGATCCTCGAGCTGCTCGACAAGCGCATCGTCATCATGGACTGGGACTACTCCGAGACCGATGCGGCCCAGATGCAGGCTACGCTCAGGAAGATCGCGGCCCATGGCGCCCGGGCCATCGGAGCTCCGGCGCTCTCCTGCTACCGCTGGGGCCCGCGCGTCGGCGCGAGACAACTGCGGAATGTCGATGCCTTTGCCGACGCCTATCTGCGATCGAGCGATCCGGCATCGCTCGGCGTAGTCGTCACCAACTGGGTTCCCAGCCGCTACATCCAGAATTCCGTCTGGGACAGCTTTGCCTATGCCGCCGTCGCGCTCAGCCAGGGAAGTGCGACTGCGCAATCGTCCAGCTTCCAGCGTTTCGTCGAGCGGCATTATCAAACGGGATGGAACGATCAATGGAAGGAAGTCTTCGAGACTCTCTACAGTGCCGCACCCTCCTGGCAGGGAGGTGAAACGGCCGCCGCGCAGGGGCTCGCGCTCCGCGTCCCCTGGAGCAGCGACGCGGAACTGGCCGCAGTGCTTCGGGCCGGCCCTCCTCCGTCCAATCCTTTCGCGCGGATTTCCAGCCTGCTGGTCCTGCTGGAGCCGTCGATTTTGGCCAATCTCTCCGATTTTCAAGCCTTCGCTCTTTGCACGCAGTATCTCGAGAGGCTGTTTTGGCGTGAGGCCGTCGTGGCGGAGCAGGCATCGCAGTGTCCGCTCGATCACGCGAACGCCACGCTGCTGATTCAGGCCATCGCGGAGCGCGATCGCGCTCTGGCAGACGCTCTTACAGGCGATTGGAATGCGGGCCGTTTCGCGGACGCTCCCGCGGCATTGCAGCCCGTGGTCGACCTCGAGCCGAAGGACCAGATGCTCTTCCAGTGGAAACGGGCAGCTCGCTACTCCGCCTCGCTCGCCGAGGAGCCGGATCGTTTCTGCGCGTTACTGCAGGGATGACGACGCAAGAGCCCAGACCATCGCCCGCAACGAGACAATAGCCGAGCCGGTACACTGGCGCACAGAGGACTCCGTGCCCATGATGCGTGTGCCGTTCCCGGCGCTGTTGGCTTTGCTTTCGCTTTCGTCAGCTTCTGCGCAGAACTGCGCAGAGCTAAAGCACGCAAAGATCGACCGGGGCGAGATCAGCACCGCCGATGTGGTGGATACGGGCACCTTCCGCCATCCGATCACCGGCGCGACGTACGATCACCTGCCGAACTTCTGCAGAGTGCGCGGCGAGCTGCGCCCGGCAGCCGATTCCGACATCCGCTTCGAGGTTTGGCTGCCCGAGAAGTCCTGGAATGGCCGGTATCTCGGCGTGGGCAATGGAGGCTTTGCCGGCGAAGTCGATTATCGTGCGCCGGCGAGCGACGTCTCCAACGGATTCGCGGCGGCGGCGACCGACACCGGCCACTTTGGCGACAGCGAAGACGCGAGCTGGGCCTACCAGCATCCGGAAAAAATTGCAGACTTCGGGTGGCGCGCGATCCATCTGACGGCGCAGGTCGCGAAGCAGATCGTCAGCGCGTACTACGGCAAGCCGGCCTCACACGCTTACTTCGATTCCTGCTCCGACGGCGGTCGCGAAGCGCTGATGGAGGCGCAGCGATTTCCGGAAGATTACGACGGAATCCTTGCCGGCGCGCCGGCCAACAACTGGGCGGCCACGCTCGGCGGCGGACTTGCCGGCCTGCAGGAGACGAACCTCGACCCCGCGGGCGTGATCCCGGACCTGAAGCTTCCCGCGATTCAGCGAGCGTCGCTGGCGGCCTGCGATCGGCTCGACGGCGTGAAGGACGGCATCGTCAGCGATCCGGAGAAATGCCACTTCGATCCGTCGGTCCTTCTCTGCAAGCACGGCGACAGCCTGGATTGCCTGACGGCGCCGCAGCTCGTCTCACTGCGACACATCTATCAGGGAGGCACGGCTCCGGACGGCAAAGTCATTTTTCCCGGCTTTCTGCCCGGCGATGAGGATGGATGGCATTCGTGGCTCATTGGTCCCGGCCCCCTGGATTCATCGGGCGCGCAGTATGTGCGCAATTACTTCAGCTACATGGTCGCGAACGACCGAAGTTCAACATCCTCGCCGCGCCCATCGACGCGTCTCTGGCCGATGCGCGCGCGAAGACCTCACACGATCTCGATGCGACGAATCCCGATCTCCGCTCCTTTGCCGCCCGCGGCGGCAAGCTGATCCTCTATCACGGCTGGGATGATCCCGCGATCTCGCCCTGGAACACGATCCACTACGACCAGAGTGTGCAGCAATCGATGGGCGCGACGGCGTCCTTCATGCGGCTCTACATGGCCCCGGGCGTCGAGCACTGCGTCGGTGGCCCCGGTCCGGATTTCTTCGGTCAGCTGGGATTATCAACCGAGAAGGGCCACGGCCTCTTCGACGTTCTCGAAAGCTGGGTCGAAGACGGCACCCCGCCGGCCGGAGTCATTGCCACAAAATATGGCCATGACCAAAAGCCTGCGATGACGCGCCCGCTCTGTGCGTATCCTGAAATCGCAAAGTACGGCGGTTCCGGCGATCCGAATCGCGCAGCCAGCTTCAGCTGCGTCAAGCCGTAGGCGAACGCATGGATTCTAAACCAGGCATCCGCCCAGCCGGATATAAGTGATATCGGCCACCCACATCTGATTGATTCCGTTCAGCTGCATGCGCCGGGCCAGGTTCAGGTACACCTCCAGCTCATGGTTCGAGTCGGTGGTCGCGACCCAGGCGCGGGGCTGGGCAGCCAGCAGGTTGTGCTCGCGCATGAGCGGGGCCACGCACTTTTGGTTGACCGCCATGCCGCGGCGGGGCAGCTCCTCTGCCCCGCCGCGATAGCCGTAGCGGCGCCGGTGCTCGATGACGATCTGCTACCGGGTAAGACGTTCTTTCACGTTGTTTTGCGCGATCCTGGCGGCGAAGTCTTCTCCGTCGGAACAGAGTTGTTCGCTTCGGACGCGTTGACGACCTCGGTGACAACTGCCGAGGTGCTGGTGAGGAATTTGGCTGACGCGCCATAGGTCGCGGTGATGCCATCACTACCCACCGGAAGTTTGGCCGTGTTCAGGGTGGCTGCGCCACCGGAGAGAATGACAGATCCGAGGGTGGTCGATCCGTTCCGGAATGTGACGACGCCCGTGACCACCGCACCGGTGGAAGAGCTGACAGTGGCCGTTAAGGTCACGGTGGCCCCCTGGGTTGCTGGATTGGGAGAAACCGTCAGGCTGGTCGTCGTGGCAGCGGGGTTTACGGTCTCCGTCACAGGGGGAGACGTGCTGGTAAGGTAGTCCGTCGAAGTTGAATAGACTGCGGTGAGGCTGTCGCTGCCAACCGCCAGAGTGGTCGACGTCAGCAGAGCAACGCCGCCGGACAGGATCGCCGAGCCGAGGGTGGCCGAGCCACTCTTGAACGTGACGACGCCTTTGGGCGTTCCCGTGGTGGTGGAGGCGACCGTCGCGGTCAGTGTAACCGACTGCCCATAGGTGGCCGGATTAGCGGAAACCGCCAGGCTGGTCGTCGTCGCGGCGGCGTTGACCGTTACCGTCAGCGCGGTGGACGTGCTGGTGACATAGTAGACTCCGCCGTTGAAGACTGCTGTCAGGCTGTCGCTGCCCACCGGCAGAGCGGTGGTCGTGAGACTCGCGGTACCAGAAGCGAGCGAAACCGAGCCGAGAGAGACGGAGCCACGTTTGAACGTGACTGTGCCGTAGGGTGTGCCCCTCGTCGTGGAAGCGACCGTCGCTGTGAGCGTCACCGGCCCTCCAAAACTCGATAGGCTGGGAGACGCCATCAGCGTGGTGGTTGTATTGGTTTGCACCGTTTCCGCCAATGTCGCGGAGGTGCTCGCCAGGTAGTAAGTCGCCCCTCCGTACACCGCGGTGAGGTTATCGTTGCCGAGAACCAGAGCGGTCGTCGTCAGTGTGGCCACGCCGCCTGACAGCGTTCCGGTTCCGAGGGTGAGCCCCCCGCGCTTGAACGAAACGGTGCCTCCCGGCGTGCCGGAGATCGACGGCATTACCGTGGCAGTCAGCGTTACAGATCCGCCGACCAGGATGGGATTGGCCGATGCGGTAAGGGTCGTGATTGTGGGCGATTCAATTGTGAAACTCGTGGTCTGCGGCGCCGCTTTGGTGCCGGCGACGTCCACGCTGTAGAAGGTGACGGTGTGCGCGCCGGGCGTCGATACGCTGAACGAACCGCCGTATTGGGTGTTGGCCCCGCCGTCGAGTGAATAATACGTAGCGGCAACGCCGCTCAGATTATCCGTTGCCGTCAGCACCACCGTC
Organism: Acidobacteriaceae bacterium; assembly: GCA_049802575.1. Lineage (GTDB taxonomy): Bacteria > Acidobacteriota > Terriglobia > Terriglobales > Acidobacteriaceae > Palsa-343. The sequence continues at coordinate 44,371 of JBARMS010000203.1, forward strand.
ACAGCGGACTCCCATACCTGTCCGACCAGCGCTCCGCTCAGGCCGATGGTGGTCGATGGCGCAGTTTCGTCGATATCGATCGTCTGGCTGCCGACGCTGCTATAGTTCCCGGCATTATCTTCGGAGAAGAATTTCACCAGGTTCGTCCCCTGCGACGTGAACGCAATGCCACTGGAATAGACGGAGCAGGACGAGGTACTGCCCGGCTGGCAGGAGGAGTTGTTGTCGCCCCAATACGTGTGAGCGATGCCAGACGCATTGCTTCCGCCGGGGTCGGTGGCAGACAGCGTGAGTGTCACGCTGGAATTGAACCAACCGCTGCCGGGTTCAGTGGGAGAGGTGGCGCCGGACACGGTGGGTGCCACGGTGTCATAGCAGAGCGGGCCGTAGGTGGCGTCGCCGGTGCTCAGGCCCTGGTTATTCCAGCCTTCCACGTTGACGGTATGGCAGCCCTGGCTCACGCCGCCGGAGCAGCCATCGGTGCCGCTGACCAGCGACAGGCACCCGGTCGACGTGTTTGTATATTGCGGACCGGAGTAGAAGGAGTTGCCGCTGCCGCCGTGCGGCTCGCTCGATGGATCGGACGGAACGGAATCCCATCCCTGCGTGAATCCGGCAATGCCGGTGCCCGTCGAGGAGGGCGCGCCGCCGGTGTAGTCGACCACCGTCCAGCTCACCACCTGGCCGTTGTTGTACCACTTGTTCGTCGTTGGGCCGGAGAAGGTGACATACGGATATCCACCGGCGTACGAGTCTTCCCAATTGATCGCCCAGGCGAGCTGCAGCATGTTCGCCGAGCCCCAGCCGGTGGTTTCGTCGAATCCGGTTCCGGCGCAATAGGCCGTGAGGCCGTATTTGGCGGTGATGTCGTTGGAGTTGCAGCCGATCAGCGTGTCGTAAAAGGGATAGCGGCCACCGGTTGGATCTTTGGCCTCATAGTAGATCGGATAATCCGCATCGCCGATCGGCGCGCAGGCCGACGTGCCGGACGAGCCGCATTTGTTGCCAATGGACAGCATGTAGGCGTTGTCCTGCGCGAAGAACCCGGCGACCATCGGCGCGGCCACGCTGGTTCCCCCGAAGTACGCCCAGCCGCCGGCAAGGTAGGTGTCATGTCCGTAAAAGGCGTCAAGCGCCACATCCGGCACGGCGCGGCTGGAGAAACCCATGCCCGACTGGAAGCCGGGCACGCCCCAGTACTCGCTGAAGCCGCCGGTGCCGCCGCCGTTATTGCCGCTGCAGGAGCCGCTGCCGGTGCCGCCTGTCCAGGCAACTTCATAGTTGTCGCCGCTGCCTTCCTTTAGTTCGGTGCCACCGACGGCCACCACGTTCGGATCGGAGGCGGGATAGTCCACCACGAGCGCATCGGTGCAGGCCCCGGTAGCGCCGGTGTCACCGGCCGCGGCCACCAGCGTCCAGCCTTCGCCCACCATCTGCGAGAGCACGTTGTCACGCGCCTGCATGGTGCTGTTGAAGCAGGTGCTGTTGCTGTTGAACTCGTAGTTTTCCGGGCACAGCCAGCTGGTGCTCATCACGCGGGCGTTGCCGTCGTTGAGGATCTTGTTGTAGACGTCCAGCACCGTCGTGTCGTAATGGTTCACACCCTCATAGACGAAGACTTTGGATGTGGCCGAGGCAGCGCCTTCGCTGTTGGCCATGGAGAGAGACCATTCCGTGTCCAGGGTGACCTCGCCGCAGTTACTGTCCTCGCCTTTGCTGTTGTTGCAGCTATAGGTGCCATCGACATAGATTTTCTGAACGTTGTAGGCGAGGTAATTGAAGTAAGACTGAAAGTCCCCGACATCGGTGAGGCTCACATCACCGAACGCGGCGATGGCAATGGAAGATGCCGGCGGTGAATTGTTGGCGTTATTCGTCGGGTTGCAGCAGTGCCCCTGGGCCATCAGCGCGCCGTAGTCGTAGTTGTCGCTGGAGAACATGTCGGCCGGCGTCCAGTAGCCGGACTTCGGCGCGGTGACGCCGGTTCCACCGGCTTTTGAGACTGCGGCGGATGGACGCGGTGCCGCGGCGTCCTTCTGCGCGGATTCACCCGCGCGGAAAACCGGTCCGGGCACATATTCGGGCTGCGGCACGAGGTGCGCGCCGCCGCTCGCCGGCCGCACCGCCTCAAAGGAGTTCAGCCCCTGGACGGATTGAACCACGCTCGTGAGAATGGCCGGGAGGGTGGGCTCGCGATCCGTGGAGTAGCGGAACGACATGGGATCGGAAGCATCGCTGCCAGGGAGCTGGTAGGTGTTGATGACGATGTTGAGGGCCTTCTCAATGGTTCCGGCCGGTGCCTCGACGTCGACGATCAGCCGGTTGGCATAACGGTTCGTGACGGAGAGGCCTTGTCCCTTCGCCCAGTCGACGACCGCCTGCTCGTCTTCCGCCGACGGCGCAAAGCGCGCGTTCCACTGGTCGGCGGTCAGATACTGGTGAAACAGCGGCGACTGCTTGTTCTGCAGGTTCTCCAGGAACTGCTTCTCTTCCGCGGGATGGGGAGGCCGCAGGGCGATGGCCAGCCGCAACATCTTCGTGGGATCGTAATGCCCGACCAGGGTGGCGGATCCATCGAGGACGCTGGGGGGCGTTTGTCCCATATAGGCCGGAGAAGCGGTGCCGGGCCGTCCGGTCTGGGCGCCGAGGCTGCAGGCGGCAATGAAGAGGAGAAGCAACAGAATGCGGAGGCAGGCAACAAGTCTGGATTCAGTTCTGTGGCGAGGCGCGATGTGACCCATGATGTTCTCCGAAGGCCGCCCGATTTGAACTGGGGATGGCAGCCACTCAATCGCGGCCATTCTTCACACGCGGTTGGCTCGAAGTACAGTCAATCTTTCTCAAATGGATTGAAGGTCTATCAACGGTCGCATTGGCGTTCTCGCAACCACGCAGAATCTTGGAGTTAATGCGCCGTTCACTCCCGCCGCGGATCAGTGCTCCGGGCCCGGCAGCAAGGAGTCAGCGCAGAGGAGCAGCTGGCCATCGGCGCCGACGCTGCCGTGAAAACGCCCCTCATCGAGCGCCTGGCGAATCCCGGCGGCTGCAATGCCCAGCGCGCCGCCAATCTCGTCAAGGCGGGTCGGAAAACAAACCCCTCCGCAGACCGGACATCGGTCCGTCCCCGGTGGTGTCTGGCCAGGATGGCTGGGGAGAAAAATCGAGATTTCCCGCCGCTCGATGCGGAGTTCGGTCCTGCGGAATCGCTTCAACCCGTTTCCTCACCGTCTTGCGGAATCGATTTGGCCGCGGGCCCGTTTTAGTCTTGTCTTCTCTCGTTGCCTGTTGATAACCTGCATCTGTCGGCGGAGCCGGGAACGCGGCCCGGGGGCGAGTTGCCTGCCTTTGTGAATGGCTCATTCTCGATCCATTCGTCCGCGGCAGCCTCGTTAATCGTTATCAATTCTTGTTAATGCTCCTATGCAACTGAAAGCAGGGACATTCTTCGCGTTCGGGGACTGCACTCTCGATCCCGTGCGGCGCCTGCTCACCTGTGCGGGTCAACCCGTTGCGCTGAATCCGAAGACCTTCGATCTGCTGGTCTTTCTGGCCAGTCAGGCCGGGCGCGTGGTGCCCAAAGAAGAAATCCTGCGCGCTGTTTGGCCCGACTCCTTCGTGGACGAGCGCAATCTGAATCAGCATGTGTTTCTTCTGCGCAAGGCCCTCGCTGGTCATGGGGTGGATGAGCGGCTGATCGTCACCGCGCCAGGGCGGGGATATCAGTTTGCTGCCTCGGTGCAGGCCGTCGATGAGGCAACCGGCCTGAGCCATCACCCTTCGGCAACCGGAGTGGTGGTGCACGCGATCCAGTCCTCGACAACCCTCGTCGTCGAAGAATCTTCGGACCCGGATCCGGCTGCCCGGCTCGCCGCACTTCCGGCCCGCCTGGCCTCAGAGCACAAGTTTTGGATACCAGTGGCCGCGCTCGTCCTTTTTGCAGCGGTAGCGATCCTGTACGCGGTAATGCACCGCCAGCCGCCCGCACTGCACATCGTGAAATACGAACAACTGACGCAGGATGGCCATGCCAAATCGATTGGCGGCACGGACGGAAGCAGGGTCTATTTCACCGAGGAGCTGCCCCATTCGATCGCCGAAGTATCCGTGTCGGGTGGAGCGGTGGAACCGATTCCGGTGTCTTTGAACGAGCCGTGGGCGGGGGACATCTCGCCGGATGGGTCGACGATGCTCGTCGTCTCCCAGTCGGAGGGCATGGGCCCGGCGGATTCTCTCTGGAGCTTTCGCCTGATCGGCAGGTCGCTTCGCCGGCTGGCGGGCGGCGCCATTGACTCTGCCTGGGATCCGGACGGACTCCGTCTCGCATATGGCACGGCCACGGGCGATATCTTTGTGATTCGCAGCGATGGAACCGAGGAGCATAAGCTGGCAAGTCCGGGAGGGTACATCCGATCCCTGGCCTGGGCGCCGGACGGGTCGAAAATCCGTTTCTCAAAGGATGGTGTGCTGTGGGAAATTGCATCGGATGGATCGATGCTGCACCAGGTTCTGCCCCGGTGGAGTAACTCCCGCTCTCAGCTCTTCGGACAGTGGGCTCAGGACGGCCGATACTACTTCGTTTCCGATGGGCAGATTTGGGCGCTGGATGAGCGGAGTCATTTCGGAAGAATCACAGCGGCAACCCCGGTCGAATTGACATTCGGCCCAACGTCCTGGGATCGGCCGGTGCCCGCCAGGGACGGGAGAAAAATCTTCGCGGTGGGACGCACCAGGCGTGGTGAACTCATTCGCTTTGACCTCGGGTCGAAACAGTTTCAACCCTTTCTCGGTGGTATTTCCGCAGAGTTCCTGACGTTTACGCGCGACGGCAAAAGCGTGGCCTGGGTGACTTACCCGGAGGGCATTCTGTGGAAGGCCGGCGCCGATGGAAGCAATCCACTGCAGCTCGCGTCTTCTCCCGTCTATCCGAAATCTCTGCGATGGTCTCCCGACGGAGGTCAGATTCTCTTCGTCGATCGCACTCCCAGGGGCACCAACGGAATCTACACCATTGCTGCTGATGGCGGTGCTCCACGCCAGGTCCTGCCCAAAGACGCCGAAAATGAGACGGATCCAAGCTGGTCACCGGACGGGAAAAGAATTGTCTATTCCACTTGTCCTGTTCTGGGCGCCAGTTCGCAATCCGACTTGCGCATTCTCGATCTGGCGTCCGGAAAAACCATGTTGGTACCGGAATCGAAGGGCCTTCTGGTGCCGCATTGGTCGCCGGATGGGAAGTTCATCTCCGCCATGACACTGGATGCCATGAGTATGAAGGTGCTCAGCATGGAGACTGGGAAATGGTCCAGCCTCGATACGGGGTCCGTCGCCTTCCCTGAGTGGTCGCACGACAGCAGGTTTATCTACTACCTGCGGTGGAAGGGAGACGCAGCCCTGGCTCGCATCCATCCCGGCGATGCAAGCCCCGAAATTCTCGCCGATCTGAGGAAGGAACACTTGACGGGGTTCTTCACATCGTGGATGAGTTTGGATTCCTCGGATGCACCGCTGCTGCTCCGCGATGTGGGAAGCGACGAAATCTATGCCCTCGCTCTGGAAGGACGGTGACTCGGCGCCGCGCACTCGGTACCTGTCCGCCACAAAAAGTGGAGATCGATGACGGCCTGACAATCGCGATCGCGGAACTCGAGCGTAACTTGATCGTCGAGCGAGTGCGCGCTGGCATGCGCCGCGCGAGGCTCGAAGGCCAGCACATCGGCCGCACGCCGCTCGATCTCGACCGCGCCGCGATCCGCAAGGACAACCAGAGCCTCGGCCAGCTGGTCCGCAACTACGGCGCCTCCCGCACCACCATCCACAGCGGGCTCAACCGGCACGCCCCAGCGACCCAGTAGAACGTAGCGTGAAACTGTGTGCTCTTTTCGGTGCGATCGCAGGTGCGATTCTGTCGAAATTGAGTTCTCCGCGCCGATACATGTTGCAAGCCTGTGCTCGATGGGATGTCCAGGCGACGTTTGCACGTCGATAGGATCGCTCGTGAGCGCGTCATCGTCAGCAAAAAAGACATAAACGACAGGGGATGTCCGGCTATCCCGGCGTTGACTACTACAGGACGTAGCCACGGCTGCGCTGTAATCGCAGTGGATGATGCCGATCCGATGAAATCTTGCCCGCCACTTAGGCGTGGGAAATTTGCTGGCTAACACAATCAGTTTCTGATATGACTTTTCGCATACTCAAAAGACATTGGGGCCTTTATGTTTTCCTTCTTTCGTTCTGCCTTTGTGCTCGTGGTTCTCGCGAGTGTGTCCTCTGGATTTGCCCGCACGACTTCAGCCGCGCCAACAGCCTTTCCTTTGACATTTGAGGTAAACCGTGGCCAGGCGCCGCTCGAATACAAATATGTTTTGCGGCACGGCGTCGAGGCTTTGTTCTTCCGGCAGGGAGCTGACTTCGTTTTGCCGGCGCGGCACGGCGTCGAGTCGAAAGTTCGTCTGGAGCTTCTCTCGACCAACTCGAAGAGCACGGTTGCTGCTGCTGAGTTGCTGGGAGCGGAAAGCAACTATCTCATTGGGCCGGATCCCTCCAGATTCATCACGCACGTCCCGAACTATGGCGATATACGGTACCAGCATATCTACTCTGGTGTAACTCTCGATTTCTATGGAAATGGCAGCAATCTCGAGCACGACTTTACGGTAGATCCATACGCAGATCCGTCACGCATCGCCTTCCGCTGGCAGGGAGCCAAAAGCATCGAGTTGAGTGGTGGAGGGGACCTGCTCATTCAGGTACCGAATGGAACTCTCATCCTGAAAAAGCCAGTTGCCTATCAGGTTGAAGCCGATGGTCGCCATCCGGTCGTCGCCGCGTTTCACCGCAGATCCGACGGCAGCTTCGACTTCCGGCTCGGCGATTACGACCGCAGCCTTCCCCTGGTCATCGATCCCGTCTTCACGTTCTCCACGTACCTCGATGGGAATAATATGGACGAGGTCAGTGGCGTCACCACTGACGCCTCCGGCAACGTCTACGTCACCGGCAACACCGCCTCCGCCGATTTCCCCACGCAGAACCCTTATCAATCGCAACTTGCCTGTGCAGTGCCGAATAGCACCAACTGCGCCAACGTTTTCATCTCCAAACTCGATCCCACCGGCAAAACTCTTCTCTATTCCACCTACCTCGGCGGCAACGGGCAGGACCAACCGGCCGGCATCGCTCTCGACGCCAGCGGCAACATCATCATTGGCGGGCTTTCCAGTTCAACTAATTTTCCTCATGCGGGCTCGCTGCCCGTCATTTCCTGTCAGACCAACGATGAGTGTTACTACCTGGCCTCGCTCAAAGCCGATGGCTCGGCGCTGAACTACGCGGGACTCGTTGGAGGCGCCGGGCCGCTCGGCTCGAATGGCAACTACGGACGCCTTGCCGTGGACGCATCCGGCAACGCCTACCTCGCCGGTTGGACCGACGACCCCAACTTCCAAATCACTCCCGGCACGCTGGCGTCTTCCGTCTCCGGGTATCCAAATAACGAGGGGTTTGTCCTCAAGGTGTCACCCACCGGCACGCTGCTGTACTCAACCGTGATTCCGGGCAACGCGGCCCCACCTTTTGGATCGGTCAACGCCGACTTCTTCATGACCACCGCCATGGCCGTCGATACTTCCGGCCAGGTAACGATCGCGGGGAACGGCGGCATTGGTCTGCCCACCACGACTGGAGTCCTCGAAGCGACACTGCCCACGTCGGCCACGGAACCGGATCCGGAAAACGGCTTTGTCCTTCAGCTCAACGCCACTGCTTCTGCTGTTAACTACGCGACTTACGTTCCGGCAGCCGACCAGATATTGGGCATGGCCACGGACAAGAGTGGCGATCTCTACGGGCGACGATCAGATTATCGTTCGGGTCCACGGCGAGCGCCCCGAATTGCGAGCCGTCAAAGCTGCCGCCGGGTGTGGAGGCGCTGAGAAAGCTTCCGAACTTCAGGGTGCTGAGGTCGGAGCTCATCTCCGCCAGCACGAGGTCGGCGTAGTAGTCGCTGGTGGCAAACTGCACCGTGAAGGGGTCCACCAGCGGGAAATCGGTGGAGGAAGTTGTGCCGGCAACGAACACGTCACCCTTACTGTCCAGCACAAGACTCTGGAATGAGGTGCCGTCGTTGAGAGACGGGGTGGTCCCGTCCAGATAGGTCGCAGCGAGGATGGCGGTCCCGTTGTTATTCAATTTCGCGATGAAGCCGGAGTCGATCGACCCGTCTCGATCCAGCACCGCGGTTTTTTGATAAGCATTGGCGCTGACGTCCAGATCGCTCTCGTAGGTAGTGCCGGTGACGCGGACGAACGCTTTGAGTTCCGCGCAGCAAACGCTCAACGTCACCAACTGCGGCAACGCCGCTCTCGACTTCAGCTCGCTCACCTCGTCGGTCTCGAGCGTCACGGCCTCGCAGAGCTGCGGCTCGGTTGCGCCCGGCGCCACCTGCGCCATCTCCTTCACCTTTGCGCCCATCGACGACCAAGCCTCGAGCGGCACCGTCAGCCTCGCCGATAACACCGCCATTTCGCCGCAGAGCATCCAGGTTTCCGGCCAGGGCGTCGCGCCTGACCTCGAGCCTCAGTCTAACCCGTTCTCGTTCGGTCATCTCCTCGAAGGCGTCGCCGGTCCCACCCAGTCGCTGGTGGTCCAAAACAATGGCAATGCCAACCTGAACATCAGCAGCATCGCCATCAGCGGCACCGGCTTTTCCATTGCCAACAACACCTGCGCCAATACCGTCACCCCCGGCGGCCAGTGCTACGTGGCCATGATCTTTTCGCCCCCTTCCGCCGGTGCATTCACGGGAAGTCTCACGCTCGCGTCCAACGATCCCGTACACCCGACGCTGGTCGTCAGTCTCACCGGAACCGGCGACAGCGCCTACGCCCTGCCCACCATCGTCGAAGCCAACGGAACCACGAACCAGGTCCCGCTGCCGACCATGCAAATCAACAACGGCTCCGTCACGCTGTCGCTCGTCGGCACCAATTTCTATCCGCAGTCCGTCGTGCAATTCAACGGCGTGCCGCAGCAATCCGCATGGGTCAGCAACACCTCCATGCTGGCCACCATCGCGGCCTCGTCACTCACTCAGGTCGGCGAATTTCCCCTCACGGTCGTCAATCCATCGCCTGGCGGCGGCAGCGTCGCCACCACCATCACGACCTACGACGTGCTTCCCATCAACCCGAACTTCCTCACATCGGTGGCGGCGACCGGGTTGCTCTACGCCGCCATGCCCTCCAGCGACCCCACCAACCCCAACACCGTTTTGCCCATCAATCCGAAGAGCGGTGCAACCGGCACGCCCATTCCCGTCGGGAAGAATCCTGTCCTCCTCGCGCCCTCCAGCGACGGCTCGTACCTTTACGTTGCCAACGCCGCCGATCTGACTGTGCAGCGCATCAACCTTTCCACCAACGCGGTCGACGAGACCTTCCCGTTCCCGCCGGATCCCGACTGCTCGGGTTGCACCTTACCGCCCGCAACCGACTTGAAATCCGTCCCGGGCGCGCCCGACGAGGTCATCCTCGGTCAAGGAGCGGAAGGCTCGCTGTACAACTCGAATGGGCTGGTGAATTACCTGCCTGCGACGGCGAATTACACCGCTCTCGCTCCCAGCTTCGACAGCATGACCTTCGCCGGAAACCCAGTTACTCTCTATTCTCTCGGTTTCTACCCATCGACGGATCCCTTTTTCACCACGGTCCAAATCACCAGCGCGGGCCTCGCATTCACGCCACCAGCCGGCAGCTATAGTGGCCCGGTTCCACCGGTTGGCAACAGCGTCGTCTCCGATGGAACCCTGCTCTATACCGACGCCGGCGGCGTCTGGAGCCCCGCGACGCAATCGCAAATCGGCAGCTTCACCACCAACAACTTCTATGACGCCCAGGGCGACCTCGCCATCGATACCACGCATGGTCGTCTCTACCTGACCGGGGATAGCCAGTTCACGAGTCCAACCAGCTATGTATACGATTCGATTGCTGTCTTCGCCTATGGCCTGAAATCCCTCACCGGCACCGACACCCTGACCTTCCCGCAGATCAATGCTTCGGAGAACTACGACCTTACCCGCTGGGGAACGGATGGCTTCGCTTTCCTCGTCTCACCCATCTTCTCGGGTACCGGCGGCATTTATCTCTTCACCAGCACCGCGCTCGCCGGAGTCGCGCAGCCGAACCCCTCTCCGGCACTCACCTCCATCGCACCTGCGTCGGTCACCGCCGGATCCCCGGCGCAACTCCTCACCCTCACCGGAACAGGATTCGTAGCCGCTTCGGTCGTGAACTGGAACGGCAATCCTCTCGCCACCAGCTACGTCAGCGGCAACGAAATTACCGCTTCCATCCCCGACTCCGATCTGGCCACCGTGGGCTCTGCTCAGGTCACCGTGGTCAATCCTGCTCCCGGGGGCGGTACATCGTCCGCGCAAACCTTCACCATCAATCCGGGTGCTCCCGCCGCGGTCCTTTCCGGCACTACGCTTTCCTTCGGCAGCGTCACCGAGGGAACATCGAGCGCCGCTCAGTCTGTCACGCTCACTAACTCCGGCACCGCTGCGTTATCCATCACCTCAATTGCCGCATCCGGAAACTTCTCTGAGTCGAACGCCTGCGGATCGAGCCTGGCAATCGGCGCGAATTGCCAGATCTCCATCACCTTTGTTCCGGCCTCGGCCGCTCCGCTCACCGGTACACTGACGATCACCGACAACGCGCCGAGCTCTCCTCAGACGGTCAGTCTCTCGGGTACGGGAGTAGCGGCGTTCTCTCTCGGCACCGCCAGTGGCGGCTCGACCTCCGCCACCGTCTCCAGCGGCGGAACGGCCACCTGGAACCTGGCGATTACCGGAGCAGCGGGATTCAGCGGCAGCGTTGCGCTCGGTTGCAGCGGCGCTCCCAAATACGCCACGTGTACGGTGAGTCCGGCCTCCGCAAATCTGACTTCGGGCAGCTCCGCGAACTTTACAGTGACTGTCACGACGACCGGCTCCAGCTCAGCTGCGGTGGCACACGATTCGGCTTTGCGTCTGGCCGGCATCGGCGTCACGGCGCTGTTACTCGTCCCGTTTCTCGTGCGTCTTCGTAAACGGCGGTTTCAGGGAGTACTGTTGCTGGCCATGCTCGGCCTTCTGCTGACAATCTCTGGCTGTGGAGGAGGAAGTAACCAAACAACTCCGCCTCCGCAGGTCACACCGCCTGGGACTTATACCCTGACAGTCACAGCGACCGCGTCTGGCATAACCAGTCAACAATCTTTGACGCTGATTGTTCAATAGGCGAGTGTTAGCGGAAGTTACTCGGTTTCTGAACCAACACTTTACGGAAGGG
>JBARMS010000204.1:0-11644 GCA_049802575.1 Acidobacteriaceae bacterium
GAGGAGTTGCGGGGGGTTGCTGGGTTGGTCCCGGCTGGGCCGGAGAGGCAGGCTGCGTCGGCGATGCAGCCGGGGGCGTCGCAGGGTGCTGCGCAGCGGCAGTGGCCGCGCCCGGCGCAGGAGCGGATTCGCCCTGACGGTAAGCGGCTCGCGCTCCATGCTTCGAGGCCACTTCGCCTGGCGGAGGGGGCAGCTTCTCGGCCGCCAGCGTCACCTCGTTCACAACCGAAGGGTCGTCGCGCAGCTTGACGTACAGCTCGCCGCTGGCCGGATGCGGCACGGGCAGCACATAGCCGGGGAATCCATCGGGGACCTGCACCGCGTTGGAGAATTGCGGATCGTTCGAGACCGAGTCGACCAGGAAGAGATTCGATCCGCTCAGCCGGCACTGCTCGTCGCTTCCGGGAGGGCACTTCAGCGTTTCGAGAACCGGCAGGCGCACGAGCGTAGCCAGCGGCTGCCAGTCACCATCGGCGCCATTGTCGACCACGCGGAACTTGAGCGGGCCAAACGCCGACCCGCCAAACGCCTTCGCCGGATCCAGCGTCGCCAGGGCGACCTTGCTGTTTTCCAGCGTCATCGTGCCCTTGTCGAGACTCAGTGTCGTGGTGAACGCCTCATCCGAGGTGGCCACTTCGATCTGCTCGCCGCGCGAGAACGACTTGGGCGACACGGCGCGCACCGAGAAGGTCAGCTTCGCGTCCTGCGGCAGCTCATCCTGGTTGGCGAGTTGAATGTTGCTGCCCGTGCTCGAGGCGGACGACTGCACGCTCTTGCCGATCATTTCCACGCCCGGCCGAGGATCGGTGACCGTGGCGTCCACGTTCAGCATGCGGCCATCGGCCAGCGCCACTTCTGCGTGCCCTTCGGTTCCGGCTGTCAGGTTCCCTGCGGCTTTGGCGTCTTTGGCCACCATCGGCAGCTCATCGCTGCCCATCGTGGAGTTGATCTTGCCGGGAGTGAACGTGACTCCATCGAGCGTGAGCGAGGCCACGTCTTCCAGGCGGCTGCCCTTCAAAACGCCCTGCTCATCCCCGGCATGCAGCGTAAAGCTGTCGAGATGCCCGGCCTCAGAAAAGGCGCGCAGGGGAATGGTCTGCGCGGTGACGGTGCCATATTGCTTCACTTCCAGCAGCAGCGCTCCCGGATGCGTCTCCTTCAGCGGCACGTTGACCGCAACTTCGTCAGGGCTCGTCGCCTTCCAATCGGCCTTGATCTCTTTGCCGGTCGAATCCTTCACGAGGATCGTGTCCACGCAACTCGCATCGTCGGTCGAGAGATGGATGGTATCTTCGCGGCCGACAATCAGCGCTTCGCGATCCGCCGCCGCCAATTCCCAATGCTGGGAATGTGTGTTCTCGAGGCGGAATTGCGGCCCGTCGTATTTTTCGAAGCCCCAGTAGCCGTGCAGTGAGGCATCGATGGAATTGCCGAAGTCGGTGGCGCTCAGATCCTTGGCTTCGAGCACAAGCCCCCCGTCGACGGCATCGGGCTTCACGTCCTCGTCCAGCTCCTTGCCGGATTTCGTCTTCAGCCGCAGCGTCATCTCATGCGCATAGCCGGTGGAGAAGACCAGCGGCGCGCCATCGACGGCGAGCACCAGTGAGTTCTTCTCGGCGCAGTAATTCTGCTTCGAGTCAACCGGATGGAGAGGTGGGGGCTGCGAGGCTTCGACCGCGGGGAGAGACGTGACCAGCACCGATTTCGGGTTGTGGAAGGACGGAGGCGTGTTCAGCATCAGGCCGAGCGCGTCGCCCTGCTGCGTCGCGAGCGCCGGAATGTACTGGTACTGCGCGGTGTGGAAAGTGTCGAGGATGCGCGCGATGTCCATGACCGAGCCGACGTACGGGCTGTAGAAGCCGTAGCTGGCCTGGGGCGTGTAGCTCAGCTGCAGAGCCAGATCGCCTGCCGGTCCCGAGGTCAGCGCATCCACGATGGACTGGCTGTGACCGTCGTTCAGGATCAGAGCTTCCTGGCCCTGGCTGAGGCAGGCCGCCTGCAATTCCGGCATCCTGTCGAGGCACTTCTCGTCGACCTTCATGCCCAGGCTGCGCGCGAGCAGCGGTGCGGCAGACTTGAGCTTAGACGGGTCTTCGGCGTTGAGAGTGCGAATAGCGGCGAGGTAGGTGTCGAGCCGCGAGCGGTCGAGCATGGCCTGATTCAGGTCGAGCGACGCGCGCACGAAGGCGCCGGGCTTGCCGCGCACCGCGTTCAGCAGCGTCCGGTAATCGCCGCCGGTTTCGGGGGCCAGGAAAATGAGCACCTGCTGGGCGCCGTCGGGCACGGTGACGGTGAGGCCTTTTTCGCGGCTCTTCTCGTCCCACGTCTCCTGCCGGAAGAACCAACTCTCCGGCGGAGGGTTCGTCGATCCGCGCAAAAACGCCGCGACCATCAGATAACGGGCGGACTGGGCCTCCGGCAGATCGGCTTTGATCCACACGTGGTCGCCGGCCGAAAGGTTCGGGACCTCGGAGATGGGGAGGGTCTTGCCCGCGCGCGTCACTTTGACTTCAAGTTTCGGTCCGGCCAGATCGAACGGCGCGGCATCGGCTCGTGCCGACGCAACCGCGGCCACAGACAGCAGGACTGCAAGGGAGGTGCGAAGAAGTCGAATTGCCATGTCAGTCACTATTTTAGGCGCAGACGGCTGCACACAAGGCGGCAAAACCGTGCGCGCTCCTCATCCGACGCAGAAACGCGCAAAATGTTGTGGTGAAAAGCGGTTACCTGCGAAATGCCGGCCGTGATCTGCCAAATCTGCGGGCCGTTACTAACCGTATTCATTCCTCTTTCATCGACTGCCGCTGAACCGGTTCGCCGCGCGCTGCGGATTCGGCTGCCGTGTGATCGCTGATGCCGTGACCGCTCTCGCTGTCATCCTTGAGCTCCACTCCGCTGATCCGCAGCCGCCGCGCCTCACGCAGCAAATAATCCAGCCGGCGCGCAGCCTCGGCATACGGCAATCCTTCCGGCCGTACGTTCGAGATGCAGTTGCGCTCGGCATCCGTGCGGCCCACCTGCGGAGCCCACGTCAGATACACGCCAAGACTGTCCGGCGAACTTAGCCCGGGCCGCTCGCCGATCAGGACGACCGTTGCCTCAGCGCGCAGCAACGCGCCGATCTCATCGCCCAGCGCCACGCGCGCGAGTTTTGCAACCACGACCCTGACATTTGCGGCGCGCTGCGGCCCATCCCTCCACGTGCCGGTTAACTCCCTGAGCAGCGGAACTGCATGCGACTGCGGAGCCATCGCCGCAAGCCCGTCTGCGATCACCACCGTCAGCTCGCCGGTTCGATCGCGCTCCGCCCGATCCCGCTGCCCGATTTCCCGCAACCTGGTTCTGCTCTCTTCATCCAGTCTCCGCCCCAGATCTGGTCGCAGCAGATACTCCATCCGGTCCCGTGCTTGGCTGCGCACGACGGCTGCCTCGCCGAATCCGGCGTCGCGCAACTCATCTCTCACCGCATCCGCATCGAGTTCCGTATGCACGGCATCGCGTGCCCGCGCGTGATCCAGCGCAAAGAGGAGCACCGCCTGCGTCGGAACGCTCGCGCCCACCCGCCCCAGCCCAATCCGCGCCGGAGTGTACCGCCTCAGCCGAGCCCATAGGTCGGACCCAGCCTCTCCGCGCTCCATCTCCCCGGGCTCAGGTTCTCCTTCGCGAGATGCATTCGGGGGGCTCATCGCAGCCACTCGCTTGCTTCGGGCAACAGTTTCTGTGCCGGGCCGTCGTCACCGCGCGATCCCCGTAGCCGTCCCTGCTCGTCGGCGATCCCCATGCGCTCCAGCCAGGCCTCGAACTCCGGCGCGGGCCGCAGACCCAGCACGCTGCGTGCATACAGAGCGTCATGGAACGATGTGCTCTGATAATTCAGCATCACGTCATCCGCGCCCGGCACGCCCATCACGAAGTTCACCCCGGCTACTCCCAGCAGCGTCAGCAGCGTATCCATATCGTCCTGGTCGGCTTCTGAGTGGTTCGTGTAGCACACGTCGCACCCCATCGGCAGCCCCAGCAGCTTGCCGCAGAAATGATCTTCGAGCCCGGCGCGCACGATCTGCTTCCCGTCATACAGATACTCCGGCCCAATGAACCCCACCACCGTATTCACCAGCAGCGGCCGGAAATGCCGCGCCACGGCATACGCCCGCGCCTCGCATGTCTGCTGATCCACCCCTGCGTGCGCGCCGGCGGAGAGTGCGCTGCCCTGGCCCGTCTCGAAATACATCACGTGGTCGCCTCCCCGACCGTTTACGCCGCCGCGTCCCAACTCCAGCGCTGCCGCCCGCGCCTCGGCCAGCATCGCCAGGCTCACCCCAAAGCTCCGGTTCGTCCCCTCCGTCCCACCCACCGACTGGAAGACCAGATCCACCGGCGCGCCGCGCTCCATCGCGCGCAGCGTATTGGTCACATGGGCCAGCACGCAAGTCTGCGTCGGGACCTCATACCGCTCACGAAAGGCATTCATCATCTCCAGCAGCCGTACCACGGCCTCCAGGCGGTCGCTCGCCGGATTCACCCCGATCACCGCGTCGCCGCACCCGTACAGCAGCCCTTCCAGCATCGACGCCGCAATCCCCCGCAAATCGTCGGTGGGATGATTCGGCTGCAGCCGCACCGAGAGCCTCCCCGCCAGCCCCAGCGTATTTCTGAAGCGCGTGACCACCCGGCATTTCTGCGCCGCCACAATCAAATCCTGGTTACGCATCAGCTTCGACACCGCCGCTGCCATCTCCGGTGTAATGCCCCGCGCTGCGCGAGTCAGTGTCTCCGTGTCGGTTTCCGGGTCCAGCAGCCACTCGCGGAACATCCCCACCGTCAGACCGTTCAGCGTCGCAAACGCATCGGCGCTATGCGTGTCGACAATCAGTCGCGTGACCTCGTCCTGCTCATACGGGATCAGCAGCTCCTCCAGAAACCGCGCCAGCGGAACGTCCGCCAGCGCCATCCGCGCCAGCGCCCGCTCCTCCTCGTTTTCCGCGGCAATCCCGGCCAGCGCATCCCCGGACCGCGCCGTCGTAGCCTTCGCCAGCAGCGTCTTCAAATCGCCGAAGGTCCGCGTTCTCCCGCCCATCGTCACCGGATAAGCCATGGCGCTTAACCGAGACTGTAGCATCGTTCGTCCCACTCCGGGCTTGTGGCCGGCTGGCCCCTTCCCCGCAATCTTTGCTGCCTGTGCGCAAATTCTGCCTGCCTCCATGATGCGAATTTGCGCAACCCCGCTCCATGCGCACCCTGGTTGCGCATCTTCCGGTTTTGGTGAGCAACCACATCTTCCCGGTGGCCAATCTGCCTAATGTTGAGCCCCGCTCAACGATCTTCAGGAGACCCACCCTATGTCCTCCCCCCGAACCCTCGCGGCTGGATTGCTTGCCGCCGCGCTCGCCTCCACCTGTGCCTCTTCCGCCTGTGCTCAGACTGTCTGGACCCCCACCGCAACGCAGGGCATTTCGCTCACGCAACTCGTCTCCGCTGCCGACAACGGCCCGGCGCCTGCCGGCCAGGCGATCACCGTTCGCCTCGGACTGAAAACGCAGAACCAGGCAGCGCTCGCCACCTACATCCAGAACATCAACAACCCCAGTTCTCCCCTTTATGGCCAGAGCCTGACGCCCGCACAGTTTGCAGCGAGCTACGCGCCCAGCCCCGCCCAGGTGGCAGCTGTGACCGGCTATCTGCAGAGCCAGGGATTCACCAGCGTCACTGTGGAACCGAACCATCTGCTGGTGAGCGCCGACGGCACGGTGGTGCAGGCGGAAGCTGCTTTCAACACCTCGATTGAACAGTTCACCCAGTTCGGGAAAGTGGTCTTCGGCAACACCGCGCCCGCGCAGGTTCCAGGATCGCTGGGCAACACGGTTGCCGCGGTCCTCGGGCTGAACAGCATCGGGCAGATGAAGCCGACGATCGTCACGCGCTCCCAGGTGAGCGTGCCGCAGTATGCCGTGAGCTATGATCCGGCGCAGTTTCAGACTATCTATGGCGCTACCGGAACGCCCACCGGCAGCAACGCCGCCATCGCCATCATGGCGGAAGGCGATCTGAGTCAGGTGCTGGTCGATCTGCGCACCGAAGAGAAGGCTTTCGGAATGCCGCAGGTGGCGTACACCGTGGTCCCGGTCGGCTTGGCCAGCACCGATACCTCCGGCGAGGATGAGTGGGATCTCGACACCCAGTACTCCACCGGTATGGCGCAGACGGTGAAGCACCTCTACATCTACGACACGACGTCGCTCACCGATTCCGACCTGGCGCTCGAGATCAGCCGCTGGGTCACCGACGACAAAGCGAAAGCCGGCAGCGCGTCGCTGGGGGAATGCGAAGTGTTTCCTTTCCTCGATGGTTCCATGCTGGTCGACGATGAGAGTTTCGCCGAAGCCGCTGCGCAGGGGCAGAGCTTCTTTGCCTCCACCGGCGACACGGGCTCCTTCTGCCCGGTGGGGGTGGGCACCAACGGCGCGCCCGCAGGCGCTCCCATGGTGAACTACCCGGCCGCCTCGCAGTACGTGATGGGCGTGGGCGGAACCACGCTGCTCACCAACTCCGACGGCACCTATGACACCGAGATCGCGTGGTACGCCGGTGGCGGCGGCATCAGCCAGTTTGAATACTCGCCCTACTGGCAGACCGCGGCGGGAATTCCCAGCTCGGAACTCGGCGACAAAGGCATCCCCGACATCGCCATGGATGCCGATCCGTATTCCGGAGCGAACGTCTACGTCGATGGCTCCGTCGAGGCGGTGGGTGGCACCAGTCTCTCGTCGCCGCTGGCCCTGGGCGTATGGGCGCGCCTCATCTCGGCGAATCCCAGGCTCGGCTTCGCGCCGATTCGCTACTACGGCCTCTATGACGGCGCAACCATACCCGGTTCGTACCCCAAGGGCGGCTTCCACGATATCGAGGTGGGTGCCAACGGCTTCTACACCGCGCTGCCCGGCTGGGATTACACCACCGGCCTCGGCACGCTCTGGGTGAACGAGCTGGCCGCGGACCTGGCGAAGTAATTCGTTTCCTGCCGGGCCGCCTGCATTGCACCGGCGGTGCGGGCGCCCGGCCAGTGCTCGACAAGTTCTCAAAATGAGAAGATAATCGTACCGGAGAGCCGGTTGCACGTCATTTCCAGGAAAAGATTGCTGGAGGCCGCGAAGCGGCATGCGGAACTCGGCGCTCCCCTTGACGTGTGGTATCGCATCGCAAAGCGCGCGTCCTGGAAAAACCTCCAGGATGTGCGTGAGGCGTTTCCGTCAGCGGATGGAGTGAGGCAGCATACAGTCTTCAACATCCAAGGAAACAGCTACCGCCTGATTGCTGAGATCAACTACAAATCCGGACGTATTTTTATCCGCAACGTGCTGACCCACGCGGAATACAGCAGAGGAGCCTGGAAGGAATGAACGCGCGGCCTGTTCCCGCTTATCCGGATCTGCTCGCGAAAAACCCGCCCCGCATCATTCGCACGGAGGCGGAAAACGAGCGGTTTACCGCCATTCTGGAAGACCTCGACCGCCGCCACACGACTCTCACGCGTGCCGAACGGGACTATGCGGACCTGCTCACTCTCCTCATCGAGAATTTTGAGGAACAGCATTACCATCTCCCCAAAGCGTCGCCGCTGGAAGCTCTTCGCTTTCTGATGGACCAGCATCGGCTCCGTCAAAAAGATATGCTCGACGTATTCGGTTCTCCGAGCATCGCCTCCGAGGTGCTCAGCGGCAAGAGGGAACTCAGCAAAGAACATATCCGGCGCCTCAGCGGTCGCTTCTCGGTTCCAGTCGAGATCTTCTTCTAGAAAACAGGCCTAATTGCCCGTCGGTTAGTCAGCTCCGCGGCGGGATGATCCGGAATTCCCCGCCGATGTGCATGAGGCTCATCAGGTAGAGCATGCCGTCGTAATAGCGGCTCCGGCCGGAGGGAATCGCCGCATTCCACAGGGCCTCGGTAAACAATCTCTCCCGCGCCCGATCCGTCGCCGCCAGCCCCGCCACCGCATTCGTCCCTGCCAGTCCGCCGGGATGATCCTCGTTCGTCAACCCGGGCGTCGCCCCCAGCGCCTTGCCGTCCAGCCTGTACACCGGACCATACCTCTCGACGCCCTGCGACTCAAAAAATTTCTGGATGCGATCGCTCAGCGCCTGCTCTTCAGGGGCTTTGTGCCACCATGACCAGTCCACGCTCCAGTTGCTCGCCGTCCGCCACGCATCGTAGCCGAATTTGTCGGACTGGCTGAAGCGGCTCCTGACTGGCGTGCCGTCGAAGTTCGCGTAATCCGGAGCGAGGCCGGTATCGGGATTGGCCGCCTTGGGGAAAAACACCCGGCTCGCCTCGGCCGCGCGCTCCCAGAAGTCGCGATCCTCGGGCGGTCCCCAGCGCGCCCACAACTCATAGAACCCCGGCAGGTGATACGACGGATCGGTGAACGGATGCGGCATCACCTCCGGCACGAACAGGATCATCGGCGGATCCTGGTTCATCTCCGGACCGACGGTGTGCGGGGCAAACCTGCCGGGCGCCGTGATCCGCTCGCGATGGACCATGTCGCTCAGGAGTTTCTCCGCCTCGGCGCGGTAATCGTAAATGCCTTTGCCGTCGGGCCAGCGGTTCGCCGCAAACAACAGCGCCATGGCGAAGTACGATTCCCCATCGGGCGCGGCGCCTTCCGAGTTGTGTGTGCCATCCGTCTTGCACGACCACGCGAAATACTCGTAGCTGGGCGCCTTCGGGTCGCTGATGTACATGTACGTTCTGGCCCAGTTCCACAGCGCATCGAACTCCATCTTGTGATTCAGCTCGACAGAGATGATCATGCCGTACGACATGCCCTCGGTGCGGACGTCGTGATTCGCCCAGTCGGTGAGATACATCATCGGACCATCGGCATTCTCGCCCGCGGCAAACACGACGGCCTGCGTCTTCGGATCTCCGTGGAAGAGCTGCTGCCAGGCCGCGTCGATCTTCGCGCGAATCTGCTTCTCTGAATGGCCGTCTTCGCGGAAGAGGTTGCGGTACTTGCCCGTCGCGTAAGCCCCGTGGCCGTCGTCGAGAGGCGTCTGCGAAGTGCCGCGCACCGACAGGGCTATCAACGAAAGAAACAGCAGCACTCGGTTACGCATGCACGACCCCGGCTCCTGTCAGCGTGAGTGTCAGCACGGTGATGTCGTCGCTTTGGCCGAACTGCCGTGCCGCCTCCGCAATTTCAGCGGCGGGCCGGCGGCTCATCGAGCGCGTGCGCTCGAATCCAAAAAGCTCCCCGCCTTCGCCCATGGCTTCCACCACGCCGTCGCTCAGCAGCGTGAGCCGGTCACCGGGAGCGAGCCTCAGCGCCGCCTCGACATATTCGGCGTCGGCCGTGATGCCCAGCGGCAATCCTGAATCCACCTGAATCTCCTCGCCGTTGCGGTACGGTATCAGATGCCCCGCATTCGCGGCAGACGCCCGGCCATCCGGCGCAATCCGCACGCAGACGCACGTGATGAAACCTGATTCATGCGCCGACACGACTTGCCGGTTCAGGCGCGCCAGCAATGCGGCTGGACCCAGGTTTTCCGCGGCGAGGGTGCGCAGGGCGCCCAGCGCGAGGGTTCCGGTCATCGCGGCCTGCAGGCCCTTGCCGCTGACATCGCCGACGACCACGAGCGTCGCGCCGTCGCTCTGTTCCAGCACCTGATAGAAATCGCCGCCGACCTCGCTTGCCGGAAGGTAAGCCGCCTCGATGGAGTATCCGATCACTTCCGGCAGCCGCAGCGGGACCATCCTGCGCTGCATTTCCCGCGCCGCGTCCAGCTCGGCGGCGCCCCGCGCCTGCTCCCGGCTGACGCGCGTGAAGCGGAAGAAAATGACGATGACGATGGCGACGAGGAAGAGCAGATTTCCCAGATCGGACAGCTGGAGTGAAACCGGCCCGAGCGGGATGGGATTGTCGAGAAAGTCCAGCTTGCCCCACCCGGTATAGATCGAGACCGTTCCGATATCGAAGACCGAAGTGATGGCGGCTGGCAGAAGGCTCGGGAGAATCAGCCATCCGGCCTCGCGATTGCCTTTTCGATACCACAGGAAGAGCAGCACGGGCAGCAGCAAAGCCGCCGGAAGAACGAGAAACGCCTCGATCAGGAAGTAGGCAGTGCTCCCGGTGACGCCAAAGCCGGCAAGCGTGGCAAAGACAAGTCCGGAGAGCAGGGCGAGCTCGTATGCGCGCCACGCGCGACCGATCTGCCGCCCGGTGAAGCTGAACGTGAATTCAATCTGCATGATTGTGAAGACGTAGATCAGCGGATCGCCCACGGCATCCGTCCAGATGATGGGAATGGCGCCGAAGCTCGCGGACTCCCAGAGCAGATTGGAAAGCCCCAGCAACAACAAATACAGTCCCAGCCAGCGATACTCGGCGTGCTCACGCTGGCCAAGGAAGAGGCCCAGGCATCCAATTCCGGCGAGCAGGACGGCGAGGTTGATGGGGAGGGAGAGCAGCAACGAATAGAGACGCCGGCTCTGGTACACGACCCGCTCATTGTCGATGGCGAGCGCGGTCCCAAGCGATGCATTCAGGAACAGCGGCAGTTGCAGAACCGAATAGGACCAGGGCGTGTGCGTGCGCAACGCCAGTTCCAGATCCGTTGGCCCGGCGCCGATAGAAAAGACCTGCTCCGTGGGACGCTCCACGGCCAGGGCAGACCGCAGGCCAGCGCCCCGCTGTAGCGCGCCGTTCACATACACTTCGTAGGTACCTCGTCCGCCGGCAATGAAAACACGCATCGGCGGGTGATCGGGCGCCAGCTTCACCTGCACCCGAAACCAGCGCCATCCTGGACGCGCTGCGCCAAGATCGTCGATCTCAACCCTCTTCCATGCGCTGTCATCGAAATTCGGTTGTGACCAATCCGGGTTGTCTCCCGCGTGCGTCACCCATCCCTGGGTGAGCCCCACCGTGCCGCCGTGCCAGTCGGTCGCGTCGATGGTCTGCGCCGGGCATAGTGCTGGCACACAGGCACACGTCAGACCCACGATCAGCGCGATCCTTCTGCTTGCGCGCCGCAGTCTTTCGCTCTGCGGCATCCAGGCTGCGGACTTGCGCCAGCGCCGGGCTGGTCGTGTTTCCTTTGCGCCCATCAATGGGGAACCAGTGTACAGACCGCGTTTTGCCGGCGGCAACCGATTCCCTGAGTCGCGCCGCATTCCACCCTGACGGTCAGGTCACTGTGCCGGTTCCGGCCCTTTTCGCCCCAGGAGAGCCCTCGCCTGTGGTAATTTGGCTGGCAATTGGCTGCCTGCATTCCTACTCGTGGTTTCGAAACGAGGAACCCCATGCCTCTGCATCTCGAGCGGTGCTTCTGCGGGAATGTCTGCGTACTTCATTGCAAGGGCCAGATTGTTTTCGGCGAGGGCATGCGCGCCCTCGAAACGCACCTCGAAACGGCGTCGCGCGAGTCCTGCCGCCTGGTTCTCGAGGTGGGTGAAGTCGATCGCCTCGACAGCATCGGCCTCGGCCTGCTCGTCCGCTGCATGAGCAACCTGCGCAAGCGCGGCGGCGATCTGCGTCTGGCCGGCGCCCCGCGGTTTCTCGTCGATCTGCTGAGAACAACGCGTCTCATCACGTTGCTCCATAATTACCCCTCCGAGGCAGACGCCGTTCAGTCCTTCCTCAGCC